>DASWUW010000212.1:0-1643 GCA_036406335.1 Trebonia sp. | reverse complement strand
CTGCCGCTGGGGTCCGCCGGCCAGGCCACCGACGCCGCGCGCGCGTCACCGCGGCTTGGGGGGCTTATTGCCAGGCTGCGGCCAGCGCCCGCCCTGACCGGTCCCCTTAACAAGCACTGACCCTGCTGGGTTGCTCCTCATCCGCGGGCGGGGCCGCGATGGCCGCGTGAACCGGCGTGTGCGGGTCGTCATACTCCCGCGACACCCTGCTCGCCAGGTTGGCTGTGGCCCGCCATCGCCGTCGGCTGCCTGGTGCTTGGCCACGGAGGGCCTGGACGCCGTATACCACCGCCTCGAACTAAGGCCCTCGCTCACGTCCGGCAGGCCACGGGCCACCCCTCGCTGCCCGTTCAGCCGGGTTCGCCCAGGCTGAGGGCCGGGTCCGCCTGCAGGTGAGCACCCCGTGAGCCAGCAGCCGCCGGATAGGGGCCGGCCAGAACGAGACGCAACCCGCCGGGCGGCTGCGGCGTCGTAAGGCCAGTTAATCCTGGCGTAACTTGGAGATCTCGTGAAGAGTGCACTGCTGACCATACCGCTGCTCGCGGCGGGCGTGCTGACCGCGGGATGTGCCGCGTCGTCGTCTTCGTCGTCCGCGGCCGCCCCCGGTTCCACGTCTAGTTCCGCCGGCACCAGCTCAGGCGCGGCAAGCACCGGCGGCGCTAGTACAAGCGGCGGCGGGACCGGCTCATCGTCGGCCGCCGCGACCGCATCCGCGACCCCGGCCGCCGGTGCGGGCTCCACCTCGCCCGCCGCGGCCGGGCTGGCGTCCTGCACCTCGGCCGACCTCAGGGTTAGCCTGGGCGGCGGCGCGGGCGCGGGCATGTCCCAGAACCGCATCGGCCTCCAGCTGCGCAATGTCGGGTCGTCAACCTGCACGCTGTACGGCTACCCGGGCGTCTCCTGGGTAGCAGGCGCGAACGGCCACCAGGTCGGCGCGGCGGCCGTCCGGCGGCAGAACGACAGCCCGGGTACGGAGAAGGTCGTGACCCTGGTCCCCGGGGCGCTGGCCTCGGCCCCGCTGGACATCGTCGACGCCGCGGTGTTTAGCAAGTCACAGTGCAAGCCGGTCCCGGTGCGCGGGCTGCGGGTCTACCCGCCAGGTGAGAAGGCCGCCCTGTTCCTCCCGCTGGCGACCGGTTCCGGCGGCTACGGCGAGTGCTCGCTGGCCACGGAGGGTATTACGACGCTAAGCATCGGCTACCTGCAGTCCGGAGCCCAGCCCGGCGGCGGCGATGCTGGCTAGCGGAGACTTCGGCAAGCCGACCCGCCCTGCCTGCGGGATGCAGGCCACCGAGCTGACCGCGGCCAGCAGGGCAGGGGAACAGCCGTGGTCCTCGTCGCCGACGGCCAGGCAGACGTCGCCGTCCAGGCCCGCCTCGGACAGCGGCGCCGCGCCGGAAGCGAGCGGGGTCCGCGCTGAGATGAATAACCTGATCTTCGCCGCGGACGGGCCCAAGCCGCGGATCGACGTGATCAACAACGACCTGAAAGTCGTCGGGACACCGAACGCTGCCTGGCCTACGACCGGCCGCTAGCGGATACAGGGCTCACCTGGCGGCAGCTCACGTCTTCGAGCGCTACTGCGCCCGCTACCGCACCCACGGATTCGACGGTCCGTACAGGAACGGACGCTCCGTCTTGAG
>DASWUW010000211.1:0-2072 GCA_036406335.1 Trebonia sp. | reverse complement strand
CGGGCTTGACTCGGTCGGAAGAATCTACCAAACAAATTTCCTCCCGGCGACATTGCGGCCCGGTCAGGGTCCCGACACCGTCCTCGCCGAGCACGGGGGAATAAACGGTCAGAGCTACGACCAAAACAAGATACTTGACGTCAATAATGACAATAAGATCACGATTGGCGACCTCGAAGCTGTCGCGTTGCGGCAGCGGAATCAGCCCCGGTGGCAGGAGATCGAGGAGCGTCTTTGAGTCCGCGATCCATGAGCTGGGTCGATAGTGCCTACTGGCGGCGCAGCTCGCTCGTCTCCTAGCGGCGTGACGAAAGGCCGCACTGCACGGACCGTTGAGCCGGCGAGTATCTGTTCGATGGTGGCTACGTTGGGTGAACGGGGTGAGCTACCTGAAGGTCCGCAGGGGGCTGCGCGGGGCCCCGTTCGGAGCAACACCGCCCGCCACGAGCACGACTCGAGATCGTCCCCCGCGGGTCCGCGGGCCTGCTCCCGCTGGATGGGGGAGCCGCGGCGGGGTAGACAGAGGGCGGTGACGAGCCGGTTCCGGCGGGCTGCCCCTCCCGGGTCCGGGTACGCCGTCGCCACGACTCAGCGTTGAGGAGGAGACACATGGGTGGCAACAAGATCGTCGTCTATAAGGAGCCCGGAGTGGTGGTCGTCGAGGACCACGACACCCCCAAGCTGGAGGTGCCTGCCGAGGTGGCGCAGGCGATGGGGATGAGCCGCAAGGCCGAGCACGGGGTGATCCTGCGCAACGTGTCCACCAACATCTGCGGCTCGGACCAGCACATGGTCCGCGGGCGCACCACCGCTCCGCCCGGACAGACCCTCGGGCACGAGATCACCGGTGAGATCATGGAGAAGGGCAGCGACGTCCAGTTCCTCGAGGTGGGCGACATCTGCACGGTGCCGTTCAACATCGCCTGCGGGCGCTGCCGCAACTGCCGCGAGGGCCAGACCGGCATCTGCCTCAACGTCAACCCGGCCCGGGCAGGCTCGGCCTACGGCTACGTCGACATGGGCGGCTGGGAGGGCGGCCAGGCCGAGTACGTCATGGTGCCCTTCGCCGATTTCAACCTGCTCAAGTTCCCGGACCGGGACCAGGCGCTGGAAAAGATCCTCGACCTGACGATGCTGTCGGACATCTTCCCCACCGGCTACCACGGTGCCTACACCGCCGGTGTCACGACCGGGTCCACCGTGTACGTGGCCGGTGCGGGGCCGGTCGGGCTCGCCGCGGCGTACTCGGCGCAGCTGCTCGGTGCGGCCGTCGTGATCGTCGGGGACCTCAACGCCGATCGCCTGGGCCAGGCGCGCTCGTTCGGTTGCGAGACGATTGACATCGCGCAGGACGCGACCCTGGAGGATCAGGTCGCGCAGATCCTGGGCACCAACGAGGTCGACTGCGCCGTGGACGCCGTGGGCTTCGAGGCCACCGGGCACGGTAGGGACGGGGGTGCGGCGCCCGCCGCGGTGCTCAACTCGATCATGTCGCTGACCCGCGCAGGCGGCAGGCTGGGCATCCCGGGGCTCTACGTCACCGGTGACCCCGGTGCGGCCGATCCGGACTCGCAGGAGGGCACCCTCAAGGTCCGGCTCGGGCTCGGTTGGGCGAAGAGCCACTCGTTCGCCACCGGCCAATGCCCGGTCCTGAAGTACAACCGCGGACTGATGATGAGCATCCTGCACGACAAGGCGCACATCGCCGACGCGGTCAACGCGACGGTGATCGGCCTGGACGAGGCGCCGCGCGGGTACCAGGAGTTCGACCAGGGTGCGGCGAAGAAGTACGTGCTGAACCCGCACGGCATGATCCCGGCGGCCTGATGGAGCTGGTCCTTCCGGGTATGGGCGCTCCGGCCGCCGTGGGCGTCCCTGCGTCGGCCGTCGCCCATCTGGACGGGATCAGCCTCTAGGCCGAGCGCAGGCGAGACACACGGTGCTCGGACTGGCCCGGCGGCCTGCCGGAGGTGCTGGTCCGCGCCTCGTACCGGGTGTACTCGGCCGGACCGGCACCGCCGCTGACGTGCGGCTGAGCCGTCGAAATAGGGGCCGGATCTTCGGCGCGGGAC
>DASWUW010000210.1:0-1614 GCA_036406335.1 Trebonia sp. | reverse complement strand
TGACGAAGCCGCGTTCCGGCGTGCACGGCGGGTGATGGCGGCGGAGGGCTTCAGCTTCGGCTTCGGCTTCGGGCGCGACCCGGACATGCCCGGGGACAGCTACCTGCGGGCGCTGGATGATCACCGCCGCGGCCTGCACCTGCCGGACGGCACCGTTCCCGGCACGTTCCTGGTGGCCGACGTCGCCGGCGTGATCGTCGGCCGTACCTCTACCCGCCACGAGCTGGACGAGTTCCTGGAACGCGAGGGCGGCCACATCGGCTACTGCGTGCTGCCCGGCCGCCGGCGCCGCGGCTAGGCGACCGAGATCCTGCGCCAGAGCCTGGTCGTCATCCGCGCCGCCGGCGTCGACCGGGTGCTCGTGACCGGCGACGACAGCAACACCGGCTCGATCGCCGTCATCGAGGCCTGCGGCGGGAAACTGACCTCAGTGGTCAGTACCAGCTCGTCCGGCTCGCCGAAGCGCCGTTACTGGATCGACTAGAGACTGCCCGTAGTTCACCCGAAGAATTCGATCAGCCGGGCGGCCAGTTCCCGGGTGCCTCCTTACCTACCGCCAGCGTGGCCGGCCAACCGCCGCCACGGCCGGGCATCAGCCCAGGTGACGGATGACATCATGACCGTATGAGCAGAGTGGATACGTTGACGGACGAGCCGGCGGAACATCCTGGCGCCGCCTGCCGGGCCTGGTATGCCGTCCTGGCGCTAGTGATCTCGGCCACCCTGATCACCCAGATCGTGCTGCTGTGGCACGGCGGAGCGGACGTGAATACCGCGTCGAACGAGGCGGCTGTCGGCCCGGCGGTGCGCTACGTCCGCCTGTTCAGCTTCTTCACCGTCGAGAGCAACCTGCTGGTTCTGGCCCTGGCGGTCAGCCTGGTCCTCGACCCGGCCCGCGACGGCCGCGTCTGGCGCGTGCTGAACGTCGACGCCCTGCTCGGCATCACCATCACCGGCCTGGTCTTCGGCGCCGTGCTGGCCGGGCAGGTGCAGCACCACGGCATCGATACCTGGATCAATGCCGGATTCCATTACTTCGCGCCCGGCGGGGCGGTGGCCGGCTGGCTGCTGTTCGGGCCCCGGCCGCGGACCGACTGGGCAACGCTCGGCTGGCTGTTCGCCTGGCCGCTGCTGTGGATCGTTTACACGTTCGCCCACGGAGCCGCGACCGGCTGGTACCCGTATCCGTTCCTGAACGCGCACACCCACGGCTACGGCGTCGCCCTGCGCAACACGGCCGCGGTGGTGGTCCTCGCGCTGGTCATCGCGGGCATCGTGCGCCTTCTCGACCGGCGCCTGCCCGTCGTCACCCGCTGAAAGCCGTCGTTGCACCCTTGACCGCTGCGGTCCCGGCCTGGCTAGGCTGGCCTCATGGAAGGCCCGGTGGTCAGGCCCGCCCGCGAGGCGGACGCCGCGCAGATCGCGCTGGTTCACGTCCGGTCCTGGCAGGGTGCCTACCGCGGCCTGCTGCCGCAGGACTACCTGGATGAACTTGACCCGGTGCAGCGGCTCGCCCGGTGGCAGCAGACCCTGGCCGAGACGGACGGGCTCCGGGCCGGGGTGCTAGTCGCCGGCCAGGTGACGCTCTGGGTCCTTGACTCCAATGTCCGGGCG
>DASWUW010000209.1:0-3040 GCA_036406335.1 Trebonia sp. | reverse complement strand
GGTCGTGGATGAGCACGATGTCGACCCGGTCGAGACCGAGACGGCGCAGGCTCCCCTCCAGGCTGCGCCGGACGCCGTCGGCGCTGAAGTCGAACCGCCGGACCAGGCGGCCCGGGACGGCAAATCCTTCGCGGTCGCCGCCGGCCGCTTCGGCGCCGCCGGCCGGCTCGAGCAGCCGGCCGACCTTGGTGGAGATCAGGTACTCATCCCGCGGGCGGCGCCGCAGCGCGTCCCCGAGACGGCGCTCGGACAAGCCGAGGCCGTAGTGCGGTGCGGTGTCGAAGGCCCGGATCCCGGCCTCCCACCCGGCGTCGACCGCGGCCCGGGCCTGGTCGCCGGTCACCTCGGTGAACAGGTTGCCGAGCGCGGCCCCGCCGAAGGAAAGCTCGGTGACGAGCGCGGACGAGCGGCCCAGGGGCCGCCGCGGCAGCGGAGCGGCGGCCGGGCCCGCGGGCGGCGGCTCAGCGGTCACGGGCGGGGCCGGGTGCGCAGGCCGGACATGCCGCCGTCGACCGCCAGCGCGGTGCCGGTGACCGAGGCGGCCAGCGGGCTGGCCAGGTAGGCGATGGCGGCCGCGACCTCTTCCGCGGTGACCAGGCGTCCCATCGGCTGGCGGGCACCGAGCGCGGCCCGTTCGGCTACCGGATCCTCGGCCTGCGCCAGCAGGCGGCCGATCCACGGGGTGTCGGCGGTGCCGGGGCTGACGCAGTTGACCCGGATGCCCTCGGCCAGGTGGTCGGCGGCCATCGCGAGGGTAAGGGACAGCACCGCGCCCTTGGTGGCTGAGTAGAGCGCCCGCTGCGGCAGGCCCGCCGTGGCCGCGATGGAGCAGGTGTTGACCACCGCGGCGTGCGGGGAGGCGCGCAGGCGGGGCAGGGCGGCGCGGGTGACCCGGACCATGCCGACCACGTTGACATCGAAGACCTGGTGCCACTGCTCGTCCGGGTTGTCGGCGACCGTGCCGATGGCGCCGGTCCCGGCGTTGTTGACCAGGATGTCGATCCCGCCGAGGCGCTCCGCCGCCGTGCCGACCGCCCGCCGTACCGAGGCGTCGTCGGTGACGTCCGCGACCAGCGCGGTGAACTCATCCCCCGGGTCCAGGTCGAGGACCGCGACCCGCGCCCCCCGCTCGGCCAGCAGCCGGGCCGCCGCCCGCCCGATCCCCGAACCGCCCCCGGTCACCACCGCCGCCAGCCCGCTCAGCTCCGCCATGTCCGCTTACCTTTCCTCGGCGGTGGACTCGCCGCCGACGATGCGGGCGAGGAACAGGGCGAAGAGGATGACCGCGCCGTCGATGGCCTCGATCCAGTAGTTCGACACGTTGGCCAGGTCCAGGATGTCCTGGACGATGCCGAGCAGGATCACCCCGGACGCCGCGCCGACCATGTTGCCGCGGCCGCCCTTCAGGCTCACGCCGCCGATCACGGCGGCGGCGAAGACGGAAAAGATAATCCCCTCCTGGTAGCCCTGCTGGCCGGTCACCGCCGAGACCCGGCCCGCCTCCATCAGGCCGCCCACGGCCGCCAGGACGCTGCCGGCCACGTAGACGCCGATCTTGACCCGTTCGACCTTGATCCCGGCGGCCCGCGCGGCGGCGGCGTTGCCGCCGACCGCGTAGATGGCGCGCCCGGTCCTGTGGTAGCGCAGAAACAGCCCGACCAGGACGAAGATGACCACGGCGACCACGAGCGAGACCGGGAGTTCGCCAAACGACGCGGCCCCCAGGTAGCCGAAGGCGGGGGGCAGGTTGAACAGCGTCTGGGCCTTGACGATGCCGTTCTGCAGGCCGGCCAGCACGATCGTCATGCCCAGGGTCACGATGAACCCGTTCAGCCTGCCCTTGACGATCAGCAGCCCGTTCACCAGGCCGACGGCCGCGCCGACGGCGAGCAGCACCACGATGCCGAGATAGGGGCCGAGGTCGGTGCCGCTGCCGTACGCGGCGACCGGCACGATCAGCCAGGCCGCCACCATCGGCGCCAGGCCGAAGGTCGACTCCAGCGACAGGTCCATCCCGCCGATCATCAAGATCAGGCTTTCCCCTACTACCACCACGCCCAGCGCGGAACTCTGCTGCCCGATCCCGGCGAAGTTGGACACGGTAAAGAACGCCGGGCTGACCACCGACCCGACGACGATCAGCAGGATCAGCACCGGCAGCAGCGCCACCTCGCGCAGCAGGCCGACGTTCGCGGTGCGCAGCCAGGAGACGACGGCGCCGCCGGCGACAGGCCGCGCCGCCGGTTCCCCGCCCGGCGGGTCCGTCGTTCCCGTCTGTCCCTTGGGCGTCTGGTTGGAGATCATTCGGCTGCCTCCCCGGCCGGGCCATAGGCCGCGCTGTGCGTGTCGCCGGTCATGCCCTCGGTCGCGACGATCAGCTCGTCGCGGTCAAAGGGCGGGCTGAATTCGGTGAAGACCTCGCCCCGGACCAGGACGATGACCCGGTCGCAGATCACCAGGTCGGAGAGCTCGTCGCTGCACAGCAGGACTCCGGCCCCGCGGGTCACGGCCACGTCGGCGAGCGCGTTGAGCAGCAGTTCCTTCGATGCGACATCCACTCCGCGGGTGGGGGTGACGGCGACTATGAGGGACGGCCGGTGCGCGAGCGTCCGGGCGACGGTGACCTTCTGCTGGTTGCCGCCGGACAGCTCCTCCACCGGCTGGCTGAGGCCAGCCGACACCAGCGACAGCTGGGCGGCCAGCGGGGCGGCAGCGGCGGTCCGGCGAGCGGGCCGCAGCAGGCCCAGCCGGTCCGAGAGCTGCCCGGTGATGGTCATGGTGGCGTTCTCCGCTACGCCCAGGTGGGCGACGAAGCCCTCCGCGCGGCGGTCCTCGGGGATGTAGCCGATCCCCGCGCGCTGCGCGGCGCCCCGGCGCCCCGGCGGCACCGGACGGTCGCTGAGCCGGACCTCGCCGCCCGAGTAGCCCTCGGCGCCGGCGACCGCCCGGCCCAGGGTGGCCACGCCCGCGCTCAGCAGGCCGGTGACGCCGACGATCTCGCCCGAGTGCACCTGGAGCGACACGCCGGCCAGCCGCCCCC
>DASWUW010000208.1:0-1818 GCA_036406335.1 Trebonia sp. | reverse complement strand
GAGAAGTAGCCGCTGACGCTGTTCTCAAACAGGCTCAAATGAGAGTATGAGGTCCCGAACACGCCGGTCGAGGCGGCCATGGCCGCCCCGCCTGCGGCCAGCAGGACCAGGCCGAGCAGGGTTAGCATAAAGCGGTTGGTGCGATCGGCGTGCATTCAGCGGCTCCTGGGGATGATGCGGACGGTTAGCCGCGGGGTGTGCCGCATCTGAAGGTTGTCCAGCCGGGCCTGCAGGGCCTGGGTAACCGGGCCGGTCAGCTCGCTGGCGGCGGCCTGCCCGCGGGCGCCGGACACCGCGGTGACCCGGGCGCGCAGGCGGGCAACCCGGACGGTCGCGGTGCTGATCCCGTCGACCTTGGCAGCCTCGATGCGCAGCATCCGCGCCAGCCCGCGGCGGGTCACGGCCGCGTCGGTGGCATCGTTGGCATCTTGCAGCGGGAGCCGGGTGACGCGGGACGGCCGCAGTTCCAGGACCAGCAATATCAGTCCGATAAGGATGAGGATGGCGGCCCAGACCCGGATCACGCCGTCGACCCAGTGGGTTTTACTGGCCCAGCGGGACCAGGTTGCCCAGGGCACCAGTAGCGGGCTGTGCCCGACGGCGGACCCGATGACCTCGGCGATGATGATCACGCAGGCGGCGAGCAGGGCCGCGGCCAAGATGAAGCCAAGCGGGCGGTTGGCCACGCGCATATCTGTGTTCCTCTCTTACCGCACGCGGGGCGGGGGAGTGATGCTGGTTGCCAGGTCAGCGACGACGATGTGAACCTCGTCCACTTGCAGGCCGGCCAGCTCCCGGACCCGCTCGCGCACGTGGGTGCGGACAGCGGCGGTGACCTCGGGGACGCTCGCAGTCCAGCGGACTGCTATTTCCAGGTTCACGTAGGCCTTGGTGCCGTCGACATGGACGGTGGTCTTGGGCAGCGCATCCAGGTCGGTGCCGCGCACCCCGAGGCGCCCGGCCCCGGGCACCGCCCGGCCCAGCACCCGGGCAGTCGCCGCCCCGGCGTCGGGGTTCTCGGCCGCGGCCCGGGCGGCGATCTTGGTCACCACGCTGTCGGCGATCGTGATCCGCCCGAGCTCACTGCGCCCGGCTAGCGGCCCCGGTGAGGTTGAGGTTCCGGCGTCGTCGACGGCGGTCACCGGCGCGACCGCGGTCACCGGTCGCGGCGGCTGCGAGCCAGCCACCCCTGGGCGTCGACGTCCCCGTTGAGGACCTTGGCGGCGCCATAGCCAATCGCGCCGAACAACGCCACCACCAGCATGTCGCCAAAACTGCCGAATACCACGGTCACCCCCAGGACCAGCCCGGTGATGGTGGCAAGAGAAATACGGTTCATCATTCACTTCCCGGTTGCGGAACAGGCGAGATCCCGGGAACCGCGGGCGGCAGCCCGGAGTCGGCCGGGGGGTCGTCGATGTCGGCGACGGCCACGTCGACCGGAAACGACCCGGCTAGCGGCGCCAGCGCCGAGGTGATCAGCGCGGCCAGGTCTGAGACCCGGACGCCCCACTGAGAGCGGACCTGGACCCGGACGCGTCCGTTGTCCACGGCCACGCCCTGGACAACCCGGCCCGGCAGGTAGGACGCGACCTGACCGAACCGGCCGCCGTCCAGGGCTGAGACCCCGGGGCAGGACTGGACTGCGGCGGCGACTGCATCCACGTCAACGCCGTCGATCAGCCCGGCCCCGGGCGCGCCCGCTGATGCAGATGTCACGAGACCCGTGACGGCTGCTGGTCCTGGTCGTCCTCAGTCGGCAGGTACACGTCGTCGACAGCGATGTTGACCTCGACCACCCGCAGCCCGGTCATCCGC
>DASWUW010000207.1:0-2058 GCA_036406335.1 Trebonia sp. | reverse complement strand
GATCGTGTGGGGAGTCTGAAAGACTAGCGGCTAAGACTGTGCGTTTGAAACCACTTAGACGCCCATCCGTTACTTCGAGGTCTGGTTCGGCTACCGGATGGGCATGAGGGTGCAGCAATCGCGAGGGTCAGCTACTCAATGAGCTGCTGCAGTCGCGAGTAGTTCTTCCCGTCTGACACGAGTCCACGGCTGCAGACCCCTTGTGCACCCCTTGCGCGGACCCAAGAGGGGAATCTCCAGGGCGCAATCCGGGCTTGGCGTCGGACCGCGGCAGACACACGCGGGGCTGAGCGGCCGTCGTCGATCTCCGTACTGCTGCGGCTGACAGCACGAGGAGCAATAGTCAAGACCTGTGGATGAAGATCGTTTAGGCGGCGTCGGGCACTGACTCGGCAGCCGCGGGGTCGGGTTCGTGGGCGGGCTGTTCGTGGGGTCGTTCGAGGAGTTGGCCGCCGGCGAAGGTGGCGCCGGCGCGGACGAGGGCGACGAGGTGCGGGGCGTTGACGGCGCGCCAGCGGGCCTGGGCGGCCTCGATGAGCTTGAACGCCATGGCCAGCCCGGCGGCCTTGCTGCCGGGTCCGCGAGTGACCTTTGTGCGGTGCCGGACGGTCGCGAACGTCGACTCGACCGGGTTCGTGGTCCGCAGATGGATCCAGTGCTCGGCGGGATAGTCGTAGAAGGCGATCAGCTCCTCGAGGTCGCCGGTGACCTTCGCGGCGGCTTTCGGCCACTTGGCGCTGTAGGTGTCGGCGAACGACCGGGCCGCGACCCGGGCGTGGTCTTTGTCTTCGGCGTTGTAGATCTCAGCCAGGGCCTTCTTCGCCCCGGGATGGGCGGACTTCGGTAGTGCGGAGAGCACGTTGGCGATCTTGTGGAACCAGCAGCGTTGCTCCCTGGTCTGCGGGAAGACCTCCCGCAGCGCGGACCAGAACCCCAGCGCCCCGTCGCCCATCGCCAGCACCGGGGCGGACATCCCGCGACGGGCGCAGTCGCGGAGCAGGTCCGCCCACGACCCAGCTGACTCGCGGTAGCCGTCGGACAGCGTGATGAGCTCCTTCCGGCCGTCGGCGCGGACGCCGATCAGGACCAGCAGACACAGCCGCTCGTCCTGCAGCCGGATGTTGACGTGCACCCCGTCGGCCCAGACGTAGACGTAGTCCACACCGGACAGGTCCCGGCCGGCGAACGTGCGCTGCTCGACCTGCCAGGTCTCGGTCAGCTTCGCGATCACCGGTGCGGACAGCCCGGCCGAGCTGCCGAGGAACTGGCCCAGCGCCGGGGCGAAGTCGCTCGTGGACAGGCCATGCAGATAGAGCAGTGGGAGGACCTCGGTGACCTTCGGGGTCTTGCGGGCCCAGGCCGGCAGGATCGCCGAGGAGAAGCGGGCCCACTCGCCAGTGTCCGGGTCGACCCGCTTGTCGTTGACCCGCGGCGCCGTCACCTCGACCGCACCGGCCGAGGTCAACACCTGCCGCGGCTGCGCCGAACCGTTGCGGACCACCAGCCGACGGCCGTGCTCGTCCAACTCGCCGGCGAACCGGGCGACATAGTCGGCCACCTCGGCCTGCAACGCCGCCGCCAACATCCGCCGAGCGCCCTCCCGGACGATCTCATCGATCAACGACCCGCCCGGCTGGGCGGCTTCCGCACCACTGGCGGCAGGAACTAGGTTGAGCACGGGTCGTACCCTTCCGACCGGCGTTGGCGCGCCGATCTGGCTTGAGACCGGAAAGATCACCGGGAGGGTACGACCCCACCCAGCTGGTCAGCCGCTTCGGCTGGCCGATCCACAGGTCTCAAGCATTGCTCCGAACCCTGGATAACGTGCAAGAGCTGGCGTAAGACAACTATGGGCATGCGCAGCCTTCGACTCGACCCGGATCTCGAAGAACGCCTCAAGCGTGCCGCTGCGCTCGAGGGGTCGACCGTCTCCGAGTTCATCCGACGTGCGGTAGCGGAGCGTGCCTCGCAGGTTATCGCTGCCAACCCTGACGAGCTCTTCGCTGATGTGCTGGGGGTGGTTTCCGGCGGTGGGGGCCGCGCCCGGAGGTCCGGGCG
>DASWUW010000206.1:0-1767 GCA_036406335.1 Trebonia sp. | reverse complement strand
TAGGTGCCGGGCGGCGGGATCGACCCAGTGGAAACGCTGGGTGGGCGGGACCGCGGCGCCCGCCAGGGCCCGGTGCACCTCCCCCAGGGTGACGCCGATCAGCCGCCGCTCCTGCTCGTCTTCCCCGGTCAGCGGAGCGCCCGGAACCCAGGCCAGCAGCCCGAGGCGGCAGCCGCCGGCACTGGCGGTGAGCCCGCCCGTCCGGGTGGGCTGGGGATCGCCGGCCGGGATGCCCGCGCGTTCGACCCGCTGGGCCACGGCCAGGCCACCCGCCATCTGCTCGCCGATCGCGGGCGTGACCACCTTGAGCACCTGCCGGCGGCCAGCGTGCTCGACGATCCAGGTGCGCGAACCCAGGCCGCCGTTCAGCCGGGTGAGCCGCGCCCCGGGCAGCTGCCATTCCTCCGCCAGGCACCGGGCCGCCTCCGCTTCGGTGAGCATGCTGGTGGCCGGCTACTCCGCCAGGGCCGCGGTGAGCGCCGCGGTGAACCGGCCGGAGGTCGCGGCATCCCGCACCGCGACGCGGATCCAGCCCGGGCCGAGTCCGGGAAAGGTCTCGCCCCGCCGCACGGCGAACCCGCGGCCCAGCAGCCGGGCGCGGATGCCGGCGACCCCGGTGTCGAGCAGGACGAACGAGGCGGCGGCGTCCGGCACCACCCGGATACCCGCGACGCCGGCGAGGTCACGCAGCAACTGCGCCCGCTCGCCGGCGAGCCCGGCCGCCCACTGCTCCGCCTCGCGCAGCGCGGCCGGGGACGCGGTGGCGACGGCGGCGGCCAGGGCCGGGGTGGACACCGCCCACAGCGGCTGGGCCGCGGCCAGCAGGCGGACGGTGGCGGGCGCGGCGAGCAGGTAGCCGACCCGGAGTCCGGCCAGGCCCCAGGTCTTGGTCAGGCTGCGGATCACCGCCAGCCCGGTCAGGTCCGGGTGGGCGGACAGCGACTCGCGTTCGCCCGGCAGGCAGTCGGCGAACGCCTCGTCGACGACCACGGTCCGTCCCGGCCGGGGCAGGGCCAGCAGCGCGTCGCGGGGGGGCGCCGCCGAGGTCGGGTTGGTGGGGTTGCCCACGAACACCAGGTCGGCGTCTTCCGGCACCAGCCCGGGGCCGAGGGTGTAGGGAAACGGGAGGATTACCCGGTCGACCTGGTGGCCGGCGGCCCGCAGCGCGGCCTCCGGCTCGGTGAACTGCGGGTGCACCACCACCGCGCGCCGGGGCCGCAGCGCCCGGGCGAGCAGCACGAAGGCCTCGGCGGCGCCCGCGGTGAGCAGCACCTCGCCCGCCGCGCGGCCGTGCCGGGCGGCGACCGCGGCGGCCGCCTCCCGCTGGTCGGGGTAGGCCGCGAGGTCGGTGCCGCGGATGATGTCCGCGAGCCAGCCCGGTGTCCCGCCCGACCGCACGTTGACCGCGAGGTCGACCAGGCCGGGGACCAGGTCGGCGTCACCGTGATGAGACAGGTCGAAGTTCACCGTCAACTGCGCCACCTCTTACTCTGGTGCCCGTGCCCGCTCATTTCTATTCTCCCCGCTCGCGTCGCCGCGCCCGCGCCACCGCCCTCGGGCTGCTGGCCGGGGTCGCGATCGACCTGGTCGCGGGTGACCCGCGCCGCGGCCATCCGGTCGCCCTGTTCGGCGCGGCCGCGGGCCAGCTGGAGGCCCGGATGTGGCGGGACGACCGCGCCGCCGGGGCCCGCTACGCCGCGCTGCTGGTCGGCCTCCCCGCTGCCGCCGGGCTGCTGGCCAGCCGGCTGCCCGGCCCCGGGCTGGCGG
>DASWUW010000205.1:0-1691 GCA_036406335.1 Trebonia sp. | reverse complement strand
CGACGCGGGAGCACTCTCCGCCCGCCGCAGGTTGATTACGGTCAGGGTGCCCGGGCGGGTGGGCCCGGTCCCGTTCGCTCCGACTTCACTCGTCCCGTACAGCCAGCGGCCGTCGGGGGAAACGGCCAGGCCGACCGCCGCCTGACCGAGCGGGATGCTGCCCACGTAGCGCGCCGCGCCGAAGCCGGCCCGCAGCGCGTCGGCGAGGTTGAACACGGCCGCCCGGCCGGCGTACTCGAGCGTCACGAACGCGAACCGCCCGTCCGGTGAGACCGCCACCTCGATCGCGCTGCCGTCCCCTTGCGGGCCGGGAGCGCTGAGGGCGCCCAGCACCGCCCCGGCCGGGCCCCGTTCGGCGCGGGCCACGCTGATCACCGCCGCGCCGTTGCCCAGCGCGGCCAGCAGGTAACGACCGTCGGGCGTGATGGTCACGCCAGCGGGAGATCCGGCCAGCGGGATCTCGCGGACCAGCTGCGGCGCCAGTGACTGGCCGGCCCGCAGTACGTCGACCCCGCCGGACACCGCGACGAAGGCCCACTGCCCGTCCGGTGCCGCCGCCACCCCGAACGGCGACTGCGGCACCGAAACCAGCGCGGTGCGCACGCCCGCCAGGGCCGCCGAGGGCGCCGTCGCCGTGGCACAGGCCGGCGACGGCAGCGACCGCGCGGGGAGGGCGGGCGCCGCGGCCGCGGGCGTACTCACGCTGCTGGCCGGCGGGGGCGGGGGCGGTTGCGGGGGCGGTTGCGGCGAAGGGGAGGAGCACCCCGCGGCGATGAGAGCGGCGGCGACGGCACCCGCCGCCGGGATCCACGCTTTCCGCGATCGGCCGCATGCCGGCATCGTACGGTCTGCCGGGCCGGCGGGGCCCGGGTTTCGGTACGGTCCCGCCGCTCCCCCGTGCTCTTCCTAGGACGCGTGCGCCGATCGGAGGAAACCGTCCAGGGCCGCGGCCAGCGGCGCCGGCGACGAGATCATCGTCAGGTGCCGCCCCGGCACCGTGACCGGTGACGGGGCCCCGATCCGCTGAGCCGTCGCCGTCTCGTCCGCCGCCGACATCTGCGGGTCGTCCACACCGTAGATCACCAGCTTGGGAAGCCGAACGTTCCGTAGTGCCACGAACTGCCCCGCCGTCATGCTCGTGATCCCGTGCCGCAGCACGTAGTCGAGTTCCCCGGCGAACCCCGGCTGCTGCAGCGGCCGCCGCCAGGTCTGGACGCCCGCCGCGCTCAGGGCAGCGCAGGAAGGCCCGCACTGGGAGCGGTAGATCTTCCGGATCAGCCAGTCCTGGCTGAGCCCGAGGCGCAGCAGCGACGTCCGGTACGGGTCGACGAGCAGCCAGCCGAGAAACCCGGGTCCGCCCAGCGGCTCCGCGTCCCCGTCCAGGAACACGATGCCCCGGGCGTACCGGGTCCCGCCGTTCACCGCGGCCATCCCGACGACCGCGGCCCCGGCCGAATGCCCGACCAGCACCGCCGCGTTAGCCCCGCTCAGCCCCTTCGCGGTGAGGAACGCGAGCAGCTGCCCGCCCTGGTGCACCGCGCTGTACGGTGGGCTCGGCGCGCTGTACCCGGTCCCGGTGAGGTCGATGGCGTAGACCCGGTGGGTGGCGCCGAGAACCGGCCCGAGCTCGGCGAACGTGTCCGCGGTCTCGAACGCCCCCGGCACCAGGACGACCGGCGTGCCCGTTGTCC
>DASWUW010000204.1:0-8085 GCA_036406335.1 Trebonia sp. | reverse complement strand
GGTTACTGTCTGATGATGTAATCAACACCGTTAACCACAGATGGTGACCGAAGAGGAGATCACTATGCGTGACACCTGGACCTAATCGTCACCGAGGGCCGCGCACCATGAGTTTTTGGGGAAAGTTAAAGAAATATCGCTTCCGAACGAAGGGTGCGAGCTGTAATACCGCGACAGAATTCCGGGTAGACAGCCGAACTCGACGGAGAGGAACCTCATGCCAGACCTTGTACCGTTGTCCGGAAGCGAGCGCTCGGAGCTGCCGGGCACGGCGCCCGCGTCCGCGCCGCTCGATGACAGCCAGGTGATCACCGTGACGGTGCTGCTCCGGCGGCGCGCGGAAATGCCCGCGGCGCTGGTCGAAGGTCCGCAGACGATCAGCTCGGCCCAGCTCGGCCAGGAGTACGGCGCCGACCCGGCCGACGCGCAGGTGGTCGCCGACGTGCTCGGCCAGTTCGGGCTCACGGTGACCGAGTACCACCTGGAGTCACGCCGGCTAAAGGTCAGCGGGACGATCGCGGCGCTGCAGTCGGCATTCGGCACCACGCTGAGCGCGGTCACCTCACCGCACCCGGACGGGTCGGGCGACGTCCAGCACCGGTACCGGACCGGCTCCCTCGCGGTCCCGGCCCGGCTGGCCGGGATCATCACCGCCGTGGTCGGCCTGGACGACCGTCCGCAGGCCCGTCCGCAGTTCCGCCGCGCCCCCGCCGCCGGCACCCGGACCGTGACCGACTCGGAGGGCGAAACGCCGGATGCCGCCGCCAAAGCTAAATCGCTGACCGCACCCCAGGTCGCGAGCTTCTACCAGTTTCCCGACGGCACCGACGGGACCGGGCAGACGGTCGCGATCATCGAGCTCGGCGGCGGGTACACGCAGTCCGACCTGTCCACCTACTTCTCCGGCCTCGGGGTCTCCGTCCCCTCGGTGACCGCGGTGGGCGTGGACGGCGGGTCCAACACTCCCGGCAGTGACGCCGACGGCGAGGTCGAGCTGGACATCGAGGTCGTCGGCGGCGTCGCGCCCGGCGCCGCCCAGCAGGTCTACTTCGCACCCAACACCGACCAGGGATTCATCGACGCGATCTCCGACGCCGTACACGCCACGCCGACCCCGGTCGCGGTCTCGATCAGCTGGGGCCAGTCGGAAGACCAGTGGTCGCAGCAGTCCCGGACCGCGATGGACTCCGCCTTCGCCGACGGGGCCGCGCTCGGGGTGACGGTCACGGTGGCGGCGGGCGACAACGGGTCGAGCGACGACTCCACTACGACGTCGGGTGTGCACTGCGACTTCCCCGCCTCCTCGCCGAACGCGCTCGCCTGCGGCGGCACCCAGCTCGTGGGCAGCACCACCACGTTCAAGATCAGCTCCGAGACGGTGTGGAACGAGCAGGCCAGCAACGAGGGCGCGACCGGCGGCGGGGTATCCGACGTCTTCCCGCTGCCTTCCTACCAGGCGAACGCGGGCGTGCCGGCCTCGGCGGGCAGCGGCGGCACCGGCCGCGGCGTGCCCGACGTGGCCGGCAACGCCGACCCGGTCACCGGGTACCTCGTGGTGGTGGACGGGCAGCAGGAGCCGATCGGCGGTACCTCCGCGGTCGCGCCGCTGTGGGCCGGGCTGGTCGCGCGGCTGGCCCAGGCCACGGGCAAGAAGTTCGGCCTGCTCCAGCCGATGCTCTACGCGGGTGCCGCGGCCGGCGTGGCCGCCCCCGGCTTCAACGACATCACCCAAGGGACCAACGGCGCCTACAAGGCCGGCACCGGCTGGGACGCCTGCACCGGCCTCGGTTCCCCCAACGGCGCCCAGCTGCTCACCCTGCTCAGCGGCACCACACCCACCACGGGCACGGGCACGGGTACGGGTACGGGTACGGGTACCGGGACAGGGGCTGGCACAGGTACCGGCAGCTAACAGCCGCCCGCCCCCCAGCCGCGGCTGGGCACCCGGACGTTTCTGGTGATCGTGGAATTCTAGGGGCGCTCTAGCGCCCCTAGAATTCCACGATCACGTCCTGGCTTGCCTGCATGCCGCTCTGGAGATGACGGCGGGGCAGTGTCGGGTCGTGGGCTGATCCGGCTTCGAACGGGTACGGCTTCGAACGGGTACGGCTTCGAACGAGTACGGCCTCGGGCGGGTGGGGCGGTAGGACGGCGGGGCGGGACGGTTAGAGGACGTCGTGGCCGGGGTGGTCGGCGGGGATGGTGCCGAGGCGGCCGGCCTGGAAGTCTTCGAAGGCCTGGGTCAGCTCGGCCCGGGTGTTCATCACGAACGGACCGTAGGTCGCGATCGGCTCGCGGATCGGCTCGCCGCCGAGCAGCAGGATGTCCAGGGCCTGGCTGGGGCCGTCCATCGACTGGTCGGCCGCGAAGGTGACCGACTCGCCGAAACCGAAGAGGGCGAGCTGCCCGGCCTGGATCGGCCGCCGCTCGGCGCCTACCGTGCCCGAGCCGGCCAGGACGTAACCGAGGGCGTTGAAGTCGGCGCGCCAGGGCAGGCGGACCTGCGCCCCGGGGGCGACCGTGGCGTGCACCAGCGTGATCGGGGTGTGGGTAGTGCCCGGGCCCGCGTGGCCGTCGACCTCGCCCGCGATGACCCGCAGCAGCGCGCCGCCGTCCTTGGAGGTGAGCAGCGCGACCTGCCCGGCCCGGATGTCCTGGTAGCGCGGCGGGGTCATCTTGAGCCGGGCGGGCAGGTTGACCCAGAGCTGGAAGCCGTGGAACAGGCCGCCGCTCATCACCAGCGCCTCCGGCGGCGCCTCGATGTGCAGCAGTCCGGCACCGGCGGTCATCCACTGCGTGTCGCCGTTGGTGATGAGGCCGCCGCCGCCGTGGGAGTCCTGGTGGCGGAACACCCCGTCGATCAGGTAGGTCACGGTCTCGAATCCGCGGTGCGGATGCCACGGCGTGCCCTTGGGCTCACCCGGCGCGTAGTCCACCTCGCCCATCTGGTCCATGTGGATGAACGGGTCCAGGTCGGCCAGGTTGACGCCCGCGAACGCGCGCCGGACCGGGAACCCTTCCCCCTCGAAGCCGGACGGCGCGGTGGTGACCTTGACGACCGGGCGGTCCCCTTCCAGCGCGGGCTCGCTTACCCGCGGCAGGACTAGCAGGTTATCGACGGTAACGGCTGGCATGATGAACGCCCCTTAGCGAGTCGGACCGGGTACTTCCCCGTTGGCCGGGCAGCCTCAGGGCTAACAGTATTTGAAACTTCAACATTCCCGTCAGAGCGGGCAGCCGGACTCCAGCAGGGCCAGCGCCTCGTCGATGCGCGACACCGCGTCCGGGCCGAGGCCGGCGACGGACGCGGCCTCCGTCTCGGTGCCGGTGCCTGCGGCCGGTTCGTCGGGCAGGAATACCGCCATCATCACGCCGATGACCGCGCCGGCCAGCACGCGGACCCGGAAGTCGTTCGCCGGGCGCCCGGTGCGGCGGGCAAGGACGTCCGCTATCACACTGATCGTGCGTGCGAACTCGTTCATCGCCCGGGCCCGGATCTCCGGCACCGTGCAGGAAAGCCGGCCGCCCTCCCTGATCTGCTCCCACTCTTCCGGGGTGAACGACTTCCAGGCTTCTCGCAGGGCGGCCCGGATCGCGGCGATCGGCGTCAGGTCCGGCGGCTGCCGGGCGAACGCCTCCACCATCCGGGTGTCCATGTCGTCCTGCAGGACCAGGTCTTCCTTGGTCGGGAAGTAGCGGAAGAACGTGGAGGGCGACACCTCGGCCGCCGCGGCGATCTGCTCCACCGTGGTCGCCTGGTAGCCCTGCTCGCGGAACAGCCGGAGCGCGTGCTCCCGCAAGGAAGCCCGCGTCCGGGCCTTCTTCCGCTCCCGCAGGCCGGCCTGCGCAGTTATCTCCGTCACAGTGCTGATTGTCCCCTCACCCGAGCGGAAGCGAACCCGCCGCCGCTCCGGCCTGATCGGTGACGTCAGGACCGGGGCCGGCGGCCGGCGGCCGCATCCGCAGGACGACGACGGCCAGCAGGGCGCAGCCGGCCGCGATGCCGCCGCAGGTCCAGAGCATGATGTCCATCCCGTGCACGAACGCGGTGCGGACGGTGCCGGCCAGTGCCGAGGAGCCGAGCTGGCTCGCGACCGCGACGCCGCTGCCCACACTCGACCGCACCGCCGCCCCGGCCTGGGCCGGCAGTCCGGCTGCCGCGGCGGCCACTCCGTGGCTGTAGCTGTTGCTGATCACGGTGCCGAGGATGGCCACGCCGACGGTGGAGCCGACCTGGCGCATCGCGGTGAGCAGAGCGGATCCGGCCCCGCTGCGCTCAGCGGACAGGTCGCCGAGGGCGGCGCCCATCGCGGCCGGCATCACCAGCCCGAGGCCCAGGCCGGCCAGCCCGACCCAGACCAGCGCGTACCCGGTCGAGCTGCTCACCGTGGTCAGCGCGCCGAGGATCATGGCCGTCGCCATCAGCAGGTAGCCGGACGTGATGATGACGCGGGCGGCTTTCAGGCGGCGGCCGGCCACCATCCCGATCAGCATGCCCGCGACCAGCGGGAGCAGGCGCAGGCCGCTGCCCAGCGGGCTCGCGCCGTGCACGTCCTGGAAATACTGCGGCAGCGCGAAGAACAGGCCGAACATGACGAAGGAGACCAGCGTGGCCAGGATCGCGCCCCAGCGGAAGCCGGCCGAGCCGAGCAGCGGCAGGTCCGCCAGCGGCTGGCCGCCGCGGCCGGCCACCCGGTGTTCCACCGCCGGCAGCAGGGCCAGGATTACGGCGCCGGCCACGATGAGGGCCACGGCCGCCGGGTCGGACCACCCGTCCTGGCCGGCCTTGATGAAACCGTAGGTCAGCGCGATCAGGCCCGCGGTCGAGACGACCAGGCCCTGAGCGTCGATACCAGGCCGGCGGGCCGAGCGGGACTCGGGCAGCAGGACGGCGACCGCGATGACCGCGATGACCACCACGGGCACGTTGATGAGAAAGACCGAGCCCCACCAGAAGTGATCGAGCAGGAAGCCGCCGACGATCGGGCCGATGGGGAAGCTGAGCATGGTCGACCCGGCGATCGCAGCTATCGCCTTGGGCCGCTCCTCCGGAGTGAACAGCACCGGAAGTACGGACAGGCCGAGGGGGAAGATCGCGGCCGCGCCGATCCCGAGCACAGCCCGGGCGCCAATCAGCTCCCCCGTCGAGGCCGCGTAGGCGCAGGCCAGGGAGCTGGCCCCAAAAAGTACGAGGGCAACCAGCAGGACCCGCTTGCGGCCGTAGCGGTCACCGAGCAACCCGGCCGGCAGGATGAGCGCCGCCAGCACGAGGCTGTAGGAGTCGGCGATCCACTGCAGGTCCCCGGTGGAGGCGTGCAGGCTGACCGCGATGTCTGGCAGCGCCAGGTTGAGCACGGTCAGGTCGAGGCCGACGACGAGCACGCTGGCCGCGATCGCGACCAGCGCCCACCAGCGGCCCGCGGAGTGTGCGACCTCCGGTGCGTCCTCCGGTGCGGGACCAGAGCCGCGGGAGGCCCCGGACCCGGTCGGCCGTGCTGTCACGATAGTTACCACCTTCAGATAGTCACTACTAAATGCAAGCCACTATCAAAATGTAGAAACAGTCGTTTCTCCTGTCAAGGCAAAGGCGGGTCAGTCACGGCAAGATGCAGGGCCAGGCCGGGACAGCGGCCCGGGTGTGCCGCTCCAGTCCCGGCGGCAGTGGGCGGGGATCTACGACCGGGAGCATCCACGGCCGGCCCGAGCAGCGGGTACACAGCGGCTCGGAAGCGCCCCTGAGGCGGGCTCGATTAACGGACCGTAACGGCTGCTATCCCCCGGCTTCACCAATGGTGTGCCTTCTGAGGTGTCTCGTCCGTGGCGTGGGTAGTCGCAGAGGGGTAACTTCGCCAGTGGTAACCCGCATGCAGACCTGTGCGTCTGTACCGGAAGTTTTCTGCTGCCTGCAGAGTTAACCTGATTGAAACATTTAGAAATGTGGTTGTTACCAAAAAATGGATAGATCACTATCGATTGCCGCTCATGCGGCGTACATCTTGCGCGACAACAGCACTGGCCTCATCACCAAAGCCGCCCCGGCTCTCTACCCGCACCAGTGGAGCTGGGACGCCGCGTTTAACGCGATCGGCCTGGCCTCCATCGACTTGCCCCGGGCGCGGCTTGAGCTCGACTCGCTGTTCGCCGGCCAGTGGCGCAACGGTTTGCTGCCGCACATCGTCTTCGATCCGACCGCCGACGGGTACTGGCCCGGCCCGGCTCAGTGGGACTGCGCCGGGCACAGTGACGAGGCACCGTCCGCCCCCGCCACCAGCGGCCTCATCGACCCGCCGGTGCACGCGATCGCGGTGGACCGCATCCTGGCCCTGGCGGCGCAGGCCGGCGGGGCGGAGGCTGAGCGCACCCAGATCTGGGCGGCGCAGCTCTACCCCAGGCTGCTCGCCTGGCACCGGTTTCTGGCCCGTGACCGGATGGACAAGGAAACCGCGCTGATGACGCTGTTCCACGGCTGGGAGTCCGGAACGGACAACTCGCCCCGCTGGGACACGCCCTACGCCGGGGTCGAGGTGGGACCCGGTCTGCCCAGCTACCAGCGCAAGGACACGGCGCACGTGGCGGATGCGGCCCAGCGGCCGACCGACCGGGAGTACGACCGCTACCTGTGGCTGGTGGAGGAGGCCAAGCGGGCCTCCTACAACGCGGGGCTGCTCCGCCAGACCGGCTCGTTCCAGGTGGGCGACGTGCTGTTCACCGCTATCTTCGCCCGCGCCTCGGACCTGCTCGCGTCGCTGGCGGCCCGGCTGGGGCGGGCCGACGAGGCGGCCGAGCTCAAGGACTACGCCGCCCAGGCCCGGGCCGCCGTCTTCTGCCACGTGGACGAGGAGTCGGGCCTGGCCGTCGACGTCGACCTGCGTACCGGCAAGTGGCTGCGGACAGAGACGGTGGCCGGGTTCGCACCGCTGATCGCCGGGGGCATGCCGCTGAACCTGCGGCGCCGCCTGGTCGATCTGCTGACCGGGCCCCGATGGGCCGGGCACCCCTCGTTCAAGTACGCGCTGCCGCCCTCGACATCGCCCTACTCCGCCGCCTACAACCCGGCCTGCTACTGGCGCGGCCCGGTCTGGCCGGTCTTCAACTGGCTGCTGACCTGGTCACTGTCCCGGTCCGGGGAGCGCCAGGTGGCCTCCGCACTACGAGCCACGTCGCTCGAGCAGCTGGCCGACGAGACGTTCGCCGAGTACTACCACCCGGAGACCGGCGCGCCGCTCGGCTCGCTGAAGCAGTCCTGGACCGCCGCCGCCGCCCTCGACTGGCTCCTCGACGAGGACTAAGTCACCGCTTGGCGGGGGCGGCCGAGCCGTCCAGCTGGTCCTTCGGCCAGCCCGCCAGCGTGTGCACGGTGCCGTCTAGGGCCACCAGGCGGGCAGGCAGCCCGAGGTTGGTCAGCCAGGGAACGGCCGGGCGGCCCCGGATGACCGCCGCGGTCGCCGCGGTATTCGCATCGGCGCAGGTGGACGCCGCGACCGAGACCGTGCGCCAGACCGGGGCGGCCGGGCGGGCGGGGCGCAGGTCAAGGATGTGGTGCAGTACGTCGCCGCCGCGGCGCCACCGGCGGGCGGCGGTGGACGACGTGGCCAGGCCGCCGTCGCTGATCGTCACCACCTGGCTGGGTCCGCCGGGCGGGTCGCCGGGCAGCGCCGTCCGGTCCTGCACCCGGATCCGCCACCCGTCGGCTGGCGGAGGGCCCGCTACCGCGGTGTCGCCGCCCAGGCTGACGAGCACGCCGCAGCCGAGCGCGGCCGCGATCCGGTCGGCCGCCCGGTCGGCGGCCCACCCCTTTACCGTCGCTCCCAGATCGAGGCGTACCCCGGCTGGAACGGTCAGCCGCCCGGCGGCGACGTCGACCCGCACCGAGCGCCAGCCCGGAATCACCCGCACCCGCACGGCACCCGGGTCAGGGCTCGCGTCCCCGGGCTGCCCGGGCGGCGTCAGCCCGGCCAGGTCCCGGTCGTAGCCCGGGTCGGCGAGTACCCCGCCTGCCGTCGGGTCGACGTCACCGTCGGTTAGCCGGGCCGCCCGCAGGGCCACGGCGACCGCCTCGGCCAGCAGCGGGCTCACCGACATGGT
>DASWUW010000203.1:0-3279 GCA_036406335.1 Trebonia sp. | reverse complement strand
TCTGGGCGTTGGTGTACCCGGCGGCCACCAGTCGCAGCAGGTCCCAGTGCCGGGGAGTAAGCCGGGGTACGCCGAGGCGGCGCTGCTCGGCGTCCAGGTAGGCCTGGTGCAGGTGAGGGCGTAGCAGCACCAGGAGCGCGCAGTCCCGGTCGGAGAAGTCCGGGCCGGATTCGCGGAACAGGAACAGGCGCACGCTCCGGCCCTGGCCGGCGAAACGCCGCGGCGCCGGCAGCGACAGGGCGAGGTTGTGCTCTATGCCCAGCGGCCGGTAGAAGTCGCTGTACATCCCCGTACTGTGCCACTGCCGGGATGAGTAGAAATCCGAGATCCTCGAGACCTGGCTCAGGTCGCCGCTGCGGTCGGGATTAGCTGCACGAAGCACAGTCCCAGTAATGCTTCCAGTGCGCCTGGTGTGCGGTGTGCGGTGCAGTCAAACGACTCTGCCTGGTCTGCGGCCGCCGGGCGTAGCGTCGCTCTGGAAAAGCATCCAGATCTCGGATAGGACGCACATGTTCCAGGGCACCAGCATCAAGCGCATCCGCCGCACTGCTATCGCCGGCCTCTCGGTCCTCACGCTCGGCACCGGCGCGGCCGTCTGGGCGACGACCGCGGCCTCGGCCGCGCCGTCCCCCGCAGCTGTCCCCGGCTGCGCCACGTCTGCCCTGTCGGTGTGGGTGGACGCCACCCAGTCCGACGGCGGAGCCGGCACCGTTGCCTACCCGCTGGAGATCACGAACCGCGGCGGCCACGCCTGCACGCTGAAGGGCTACCCGGGGGTGTCGGCGACCACCTTCGGCGGCAGGCAGCTCGGGGATGCCGCCGGGCACGACCCGGTCTTCAAGGCCGGCCTGGTCACCATTCCCGCGGGCGGCACCGCCCACGCCGACCTGTTCTACCACGACGTCGAGGTGTCCACCTCCGGCTGCAAGCCGGCCGCGGCGAGCCTGATCAAGGTGTACCCGCCCAACTCCAGGACGGCCAAGACCGGCTTCTTCAGCCTGCCGGTCTGCACGGTCAAGAAGCACGGCTCGGTGTCGGTCAGCGTAGTCCGCGGCGGGTCCCGGCTCGACGTGTGAGCCAGGCGGCCGCCCGCCCGGCAGCGGAGTCAGCTCCGCCGCCGGGCGGGCACCCCTGAACCGTAGACTTGAGGGTATGTCATCGGAAGCCTCAGCGGTGCGTCCCGGGTCAAGGGCGATCGCCCGCGCGGCGGTGCAAGCCGAGCTGAGCCTGGCTGCTTACGAGCTTGTAGTCGAGAAGGGCTACGGGAACGTGACACTCGACGACATGGCGGCCGCGGGCGGAGTTTCCCGCAGCACGTTCCTGCGCTACTTCGGCACCAAGGACCAGGCGATCCTGGTCGCCCTGGAGGCTTACGTAGAGCGGATGGCCGACACGCTGCGGGCCCGGCCCCGCGACGAGGATGACTGGTCGGCGCTGTGCAGCGCTATCGAGGCCTCCATCGGCCCCATCTACATCAAGCACCCGGCCGGGGCGCAGGCCATCACCCGGCTCGCCATGTTCACCCAGGCACTGTCCGGTGCTCAGCTGGAACGGCAGAACTGGCGCACGCCGCTGACCCGGGCGCTGGCCGAACGGCACGGCGTCTCCGAACCGGCCCCGATTGGCCTCGCAGTCAAGGTCGGGGCCGCGCTTGAGTGCATGGGCCTCGCCATCTCGTACTGGATCGCCGCCGACGGCACGGTCGATCTGATCGACCTCCTCCGAGACGGCTTCACCGGGCTCAGCGGCAAGAACCCGTAGGCCGGGGCCTACGTCCGGCCGGCCGGACGCTCAGTCTTGCGGAGCGGGCACTACCGGCGGCGCCGGCGGATCGACCGGGGCCAGCTTCTTAGAGTCGTCAAAGCCCACGATCTTGGCCAGGTTGCCGCCGAGTATCTTGGCCCGCTCGGCCTCGGGGACGTCGGCGAACTGCTCCGCTATCAGCTGCTGGCTGCCGAGGAAGGTACCCTCCGCGTGCGGGTAGTCGCTGCCCCAGTAGATGGTGTCGGCGCCGGTGATGTGCCGGGACAGCACGGCCACCTGGTCGTCGGCGAACTGCACCCGGATGTTGCGCTTGACGTACTCGCTCGGCTTGAGCGGCAGCGGCCAGCGTTCGTTGATCTTGAACATGCGGCCCATGAGCTTCTGGTCGTGCGGGTCGACCCCGTCGTCCCAGAAGCCGAGCCACCAGTGCGGGTCCTGCCCGGTGCCGGTGCGCCAGGCCTTGTCCATCGAACCCATGTAGTTGGCGAGCCAGCCCCTTGACCTGGCTGCCGGTAGCCGAGGTGCCCGCCTGGGAGTCGACCCCGCCCGAGGCCACGTGGAAGAAGATGGGCAGGCCGTTGGCCTCGGCCGCGGCCCAGATCGGCTCGTACTCCGGGGCCCAGTACAGGTACGGCTGCGGGATCTCGGGCAGGATAAGCGTGGTCAGCCCGAGCCGGACGGCGCGCTCGATCTCCTTGACCGCCTCGGCCGGGTCCGTGGTCGGGATGGCCGCGGAGGGCCGCAGCCGACTGGAATACGGGAGGTAGGTCTCGGCCAGCCAGTCGTTGTAGACCCCGGGCGTGCGCCATCGAGCGCTCGTGATCGTCGGTGTACATGGCGAAGAACGACCAGTTGGGGAACAGCATCGACGCGTCCACGCCGTCGCGGTCCATGTCGCGCAGGATGCTGCTGGGCAGCCCGTCCGGAGTCGGGCCGGGGAACTCCCGGTAGCGGGATACCGTCCAGCCTTCGTACCCGACGGTGTGCGCGGTGCGGAACGTCCGGTGGCCGCCGGGTACCAGCGGCTCGTCGAGGATCGTTTCCTCTTCCCACAGCGCCCGGTCGCGCATGTTCTTGGGCAGGCGGGTCTTGTAGAGGTCGACTGGCTCGTTGACGTGACTGTCGCCGGAAACGATGAATTCCTTGGCCATGCTGGATCTCCAGACGCGCGTCATCCGCTTCGATGGAAATCTGAAACTCCAGTGTCATATATGACTCTGTAGAACCGGACACTAGGGCGCGGCCGCCAGAAGCGTCAACGGCCGCCAACCGCTGACCGGAACACCAGATTGCCCGGCGGCCCCGCCTCAGGCGGCGGTGGATGCAGACGTCGTGGTGAAACTGGCCGACCAGCACGCAGTTGGCGACCGCGGTGTCGCCGCCGTCTCGCTGATGCCGCAGGTGGTGCACGTCGCAGTGGACGGCGGCGAGCCCGGCCGGGCCGGAGACCAGGTCGACCGCAAGGCGGGCGATGGCGTAGCGCAGCGCCTGCCCGGCCCCACCGCTCAATCGCGC
>DASWUW010000202.1:0-3390 GCA_036406335.1 Trebonia sp. | reverse complement strand
GGAAGCGCGGGAGGCAGCCGACGACCGCGCGCTAGCGGCCGCGAGGGACAGCTTGCCCGCCCGGCGAATCATCGAGGTATTCGGCGGTTTCCTGGCCGTGCCGGCCGGGTCCGTAATCGCGCAGTCCACGACTCTAGACGGCTCGGTCGGCAAGCTTCGGACGCTAGGCGACGGCAGCTAGGCTCACCAGCTTCCGGAAGCCGTCTGCTGCGCCGAACCCGTGCCGGCACCGACCTGCTGCCCGAAGACGTGGCAGCGTTCACGTCGAGCCCGGCCCGCGCTTCTAGACTGGGGACGTGAGCATCGCCCTGACCTTGCTGGAGGACGTGCGCTGGCGGGGGAGACCGGTCGCGGGGGACCGGCCGCAGGCGCTGCTGGCGGCGCTCGCGGCCAACCGCTGCCGCCCGGTGCGGGCCGAAGCGCTGGTCGAGCTCGTCTGGGGGGATGAGGTTCCCCGTAACGGGGTGAAGAGCCTGCAGGTGCTGGTGTCGCGGGCCCGCAACGCCTGCGGCGCGGACGTGATCGTGCTCGACGGCACCGGGTACCGGCTCGGCGCCGGGCCGGGCGAGGTCGACAGCGTCCGGCTGTCCGGACTGGTCGGGGAGGCCGCGGCCGCCCTCGACCGGGATGCGGACGCCGCCGCCGGGCTCGCCCGGGAGGCGCTGGCGCTGGCGGGCGGCCTAGGGGAGACGAGCGGGACCGGCGACGGCCCGCTGGCCGGGGTCCGCCGCGCCGCCGCCGCGGACGCGGACGCGGCGCGGGTGATCCTGGCCCGGGCTTCCAGCCGGGCGGGCGGGCACGCGGCCGCGCTCGCGGCGCTCGAGGCCGCCTGCGCGCGGTCCCCGCAGAACGAGTCGCTGCTAGCCGACCTGCTGCGCAGCGAGGCCGCGGTCAGCGGCCCGGCGGTGGCGCTCGAGCGTTACGAGCGCTACCGGCGGGACGTGCGGGACCGCCTCGGCGCGGATCCGGGCGAGCCGCTGCGGCGCGCCTACCGCGGCCTGCTGGCGCTGGACCGCCCGGTGCGCCGCGGCGTGCGCTACGACGGGACCGAGCTGATCGGCCGGGACGATGACCTCGGCCGGCTGCGGGCGCTGCTGACCAGCGCGCGGGTGGTGTCCATCGTCGGCCCGGGCGGGCTGGGCAAGACCCGGCTGGCCCACGCGCTCGCCCGCGACGCCGCCCAGCCGGTGGTCGACTTCGTCGAGCTGGTCGGCGTTACCTCGGCCGAGGACATCGCGGTCGAGGTCGGGTCGGTGCTGGGAGTGCGTGACTCGGTCAGCGGGCGCAGAACGCTGACCGCGCAGCAGCGGGCCGACATCAGGGGGCGTATCGCCCAGCAGCTGGCGCAGTCGCCGGGCCTGCTGGTGCTGGATAACTGCGAGCACCTGATCGAGGCCGCGGCCGGCCTCGTCACCTTTCTGATCTCGTCCGCGCCTGACCTGCGGGTGCTTACCACCAGCCGGGCCCCCCTGGCGATCGCCGCCGAGCGGGTCTACCTGCTGGGCGAGCTGGAAACGGAGGACGCGGCCGAGCTGTTCCGCGAGCGGGCCACCGCCGCCCGGCCCGGCGTCCGGCTCTCCGGGGAGGCGGTGGCGAGCATCGTCACCCGGCTCGACGGACTGCCGCTGGCGATCGAGCTGGCCGCGGCCAAGGTGCGGGCCATGTCAGTGGAGGAGATCGACCGCCGTCTGGAGGACCGGTTCGCGCTGCTGCGCGGCGGTGACCGCAGCGCCCCGGACCGGCACCAGGCTCTGCTCACGGTTATCGAGTGGTCCTGGAACCTGCTGGGCGACGGGGAGCGGCGGGCGCTGCGCCGGCTGGCGCTGTTCCACGACGGGTTCACCCTCGAGGCGGCGGAGGCGGTGCTCGGGCCCGGCGCCTTCGACGCGGTCCGCGGTCTGGTTGACCAGTCGCTGCTGAGCGTCCGGGAGTCTCCCGCCGGGCTGCGCTACCGGATGCTGGAGACCGTCCGCGAGTTCGGCCGGCTGCAGCTGGCGAGCGCGGGCGAGGACGCGGCCGCGCGCGCCGCGCAGCGCCGCTGGGCCGCCGGGTACGCATCCGCCTACCAGGCCGGGATCGCCGGCGGGGGCCAGTTCGCGGCGGTCGACGCGCTCGCGGCGGAAGAGACCAACCTGGCCGACGAGCTGCGGGGCGCGCTGGCCGACGGCGACCGCGCGGCGCTGGTTCAGCTGCTGGCCGCGCTCGGGCTGCTCTGGACCATGCGCGGCGAGCACGTCCGGCTGCTGGTGCTGGCCGAGGCGGTCGCCGAGGCGGTCCGTGACTGGCTGCCGCCGCCCGAGCTCGCGGATCCCGCCCGCGCCGCGGTCGCGATCACCCTGAACAACGCGATGATGATCGGCGGCGAGAACTACGGTCCGCTGATGGACGTACTGCGCCGGCTCGGCCCCGACCCGGGCGGCCACGCGTACCTCTCCGGCCTGGTCCGGGTGCTGCTCGCCTATGACCAGTCCGACCTCGGGGACTTCCCGCACCGGCTCGCGGTAAGCGCGGCCGACCCGGAGGGCGGGAGCCGCTTTCCGGAGCGGCTGCTGGCGCTCGCCGCCGATCCCGACCGGCACACGGCCGCCGCCGCCAGCCAGTGGCTCAGCCACGAGCGGGAGAACGCCGGCGATCCGGCCGGCGCGATCGCGGCCGCCGAGCGCACCCTGACGCTGGTCCGGGATGAGGACGGCCCCTGGCCCAAGGCGATGCCGCACGCCATGCTGGCCCAGCTGACCATGCACGTCGGTGACCACGCGGCCGCGGTGGCGCACGCCCGGGCGGCCCTGCCGGTGATGCGGCGGATCGGGGCCAGCGACGACGAGATCCAGCTGCGGACCCTGCTGGTGTTCTGCGCGATCGGGGAGGGGCGGCTGGCGGACGCGGCCGACGAGCTTAGCCGGATCGACCGGGTCGCCGACAGCGCGTCGGCGTTCGGCTCGGCCGCCTTCCGGCAGGTCTGCCGGGCGGAGCTGGCCCTCGCTTCCGGTGACCACGGCACCGGCCTGCGCGTCTACCGGGAGGCCGCCGACCGGATGCGGGAGCTGCAGTTCCCGGGCATCAACCGGACCGAGTCGGAGCCGTGGACGCTGTTCGGTGACGCGATGGTGCTGAGCGCCTACGCCTACTACGCGGCCGGCGGCGACGCGGCGCAGGGGGAAGCACTGTTCCGCCGGTGCCGCGCCAGCGTGATCCGGGTGCTCGCCCGCACCAACCGGCATCTCGACTACCCGGCGTGCGGGCTGGTGCTGTTCGCCCTGGGCGCGTGGAGTCTGCTGCGCGCGGCCGCACCGCCCGGCGACGCGCTGCGCCTGCTCGCCCTGGCCGACCGGTTCGCCTACAACCACGCGGTGCCCACCATGCGCTGGGAGCGGATCGCGCCCCGGGCCG
>DASWUW010000201.1:0-5751 GCA_036406335.1 Trebonia sp. | reverse complement strand
GCGGTGCGCGAGCCCGGCCGGGATCAGGCGGCGGGCCCGCCGCGGCCGCCGCGGCACCATCCCAGCTTGCATGACTCTAGGTTGTCAAGGATGCACCCTCCGTGTCCAGTCTTTACGGATTGATACCGGTTGACCGTCTTGAACCTATTCAGCCGGATCCGCGAGCTGAGGCAGCGGCTCACCCGCCTGGACCACCACGCGGAAGTGCTGGGGCTTGAGCGCAACGGTGGTCAGGCCGGCCGGGGCACCGGTTTCACGGTCGTCGAACCGGATGGTCACCAAGATGACCGGCTGCCCGGGAAGCAGCCGGAGGCTGCGCGCGACCGAGGGCTGCGGCGGGGCTAGCTCGAGGTCCAGCGCCTGGGCCCGGACCGCCGCGGCCGAGAACGCGGCCGGCGGAGCCTGCAGGGTGGCCTCGAAGGCGTCTGGCTCATCCGGCGCCGCGCCGTCCGCGGCGCCGGGCACGTAGGCGGTGGAGATGGCGACCGGCTCGGGTCCGACCGACCAGGCGCAGCGCACGATGCGGACCGGGTGCTGCCCGGCGTCGCCGAGTGTCCAGGCCACGTCCTGCGGCGCCGCGCGCAGCGAGACGTGCCGGGCGGTGCAGCTGATCTCGCCCCCCATCGGGTCGATCCGGGTGCTCAGGCCGCTGATCCCCTCCAGCGGGATCAGGTACTCGGCCGGGCTGGCCCGGTAGAGCTGGCCGTCGGGCAGCCGGCGGATCAGCAGCCGGCGGGCGAGCTCGCCGATGGCCACGTCGATCTCGGCCATGCTGACGTTGTACCGGCGGGCCAGCGCGCTGCGCCGCGGCAGCTGCCAGCCGGGTTCCCGGTGCACGAGGGCAGCGGCCATCCGGTCGGCGAGGACGCCGCTGGCCGCGCGCTGCAGCGGCACGGCCGGGTCAGTTCCCCGGCCTTCCCGGCCGTTCTGGTCCCGCGCACCCGCCGGGCCGCCGCTCCCCCCGGAGCCCGCCGTCATCCGCCCAGTGGGGTGTTCGCCGGCCGGCTAGCGCGCACCGGGTCCGGGGCACATCCGCCGATAGGCCTGGCCGGCTCTGCTTCCCACATGCGTCTCCATGCCTCCAGACTGCCCGTGATGTCCCGCTGGACTGAGGTCGGCGGGTGCCGGGCCGACGGCCAGGACGAGGACCCGCGGTCCGGGCCGCGCCCGGATCAGCGCGGATAGCCGCCCGTCCTGCCCGCTTATAGATATTCAGTCAAGGTGAACCGCAGTTGAATTCGAGCATAACGAAGACGATCCACTGGACGTCGGGTAAGTGAAACGGCTTCCGACCGCGTCGCCGGCGGCCCGCGGCATCCGGTGAGCTCGGACGTCAGCCGCAGACCTAAGGGGATGACCACCGGTGACCTGCGGTTACCTGCTTTATCCACATCTCGGTCGGCATACGGTCAGGTCACGTCCAGGTCAAGTCACCAGAAGTTAACCTAAAAGCCGCCGCACGTCCACGTTTCGTTCAGTCGTTGCTACTTCCAGAGCCTATCACTGAACCCGTTGACATTCATTTGCGGCTACGCCGACCGACCTGACTGTAATCGCGCGTGGATGCCGTTCAATTACAAGGAGAATCCTTAATGCAGCTCCGAGGCAGCAAGCAGGCCGCGGCGGCCGGGGGTGCCGTTATCGCGGCGCTCGCCCTGGCCGCGTGCTCTTCGTCTAGCTCTTCGTCCAGCTCCGCCGCCGCGACGGGTTCGTCCCCGGCGGCGTCCGCCGCCGCTTCGAGCGCGTCGTCCAGCTCGGCCGCGGTCAGCGGCACGATCAACGCGGCCGGCTCGACCTTCCAGACCAACTTCCAGCAGGCCGCCATCTCCGGCTTCAAGACGGTCCAGCCGGGCGTCACCGTCAACTACGGCGGCGGCGGCTCCGGTGCCGGCCGCACCGCGTTGTACTCGAACACCGTGCTGTTCGCCGGCTCGGACTCGCCGGTCCCGGCCAAGGAGGCGTCCAAGGTTCCGGCGGGCAAGACCATCCTTTACTTCCCGGTCCAGTTCGGCCCGATCGCGATGGCCTACAACCTGCCCGGAGTCAGCGGGCTGAAGCTGGACGGGGCCACCCTCGCCGACATCTTCCAGGGCAAGATCAAGACCTGGAACGACCCGGCGATCAAGGCCCTCAATGCGGGCGCCAGCCTGCCCAGCACCGCGATCAGCATTGTGGTCCGCTCCGACTCCTCGGGCACCACCGCTAACTTCTCCAAGTACCTGGTGTCCGCGGCGGGTAGTGACTGGAAGCTCGGCTCCGCCTCCACCATCAGCTTCCCGTCCTCGGCGCACGCGGCCAACGGCGGCAGCGGCGTGGCGCAGGCGATCAAGTCCACCAGCGGCTCGATCGGCTACGTGGACGCCTCCACCGCTAGCGCCTCGGGGCTGAGCATGGCCTCGGTCAAGAACAAGGCGGGCAGCTTCGTGGCCCCCTCGTCGGCCTCCGCCGCCGCCGCCGCAACGCATGTCACCCCGGCCGCCGACCTGACCTTCGCCTCGGCCGACGAGCCCGGCGCGACCTCCTACCCGATCACCTACCAGAGCTGGGACCTGGTCTACGCGGAGCAGCCCAACGCCACCGACGCGGCCCTGCTCAAGGCCTACCTCGGCTACCTGCTCGGCGCCGGCCAGCAGCTGCTGACCCCGCTCGGCCTCGCCCCGCTGCCGTCCAGCATCGACTCCGCGGCCGTGGCGCAGCTGAGCAAGATCACCGCTTCTTCCTGATTATGAGCGACACCCTGACAAAGGCGGATCCGGCCTCTCCGGCCGGGTCCGCCCGTCCGCTTTCGGGGGGACGGCAGCTCGGCGACCGGGGCTTCGCCCTGCTGGCGCTGACCGCCGGGCTCCTGGTTCTGGTGATCCTGGTCCTGATCGCCGTCTCCACCGCCCAGCAGTCGTCCTCCTGGTTTAGCACCGCGGGCTGGAGCGGGGTCTTCTCGACCGGCTTCAACCAGGCGACTAACTCCTACGGCATGCTGGCCTTCCTGTACGGCACGGTGATCTCCTCGGTGATCGCCATCATCATCGCCGTGCCGGTCAGCATCTCCATCGCGCTGCTGCTGACCGAGGTGGTCGCACGCCGCTGGGCCCGGCCCATCGTCTACGCCATCGACCTGCTCGCGGTGGTGCCCTCGGTCGTCTGGGGTCTGTGGGGCCTCATCGTGTTCGTGCCCTGGCTGCAGAACACCGTCTACTCCTCGATCGCCTCGGCCCTGAACGGTATTCCGGTGCTGGGTAACCTGTTCGGCCCGCCGTTCAGCGGCACCTCGTTCATGACCGCGGGCATCGTGCTGGCCATCATGATCACGCCGATCATCACGTCCCTGGGGCGCGAGGTCATCGCGACCGTGCCGACCACGGACAAGGAGGGCGCGTACGCGCTCGGCGCCACCCGCTGGGAGATGATCCGGGGGGCCGTCTGGCCGCACAGCCAGGGCGGCGTGGTCGGTGCCATCCTGGTGGGCCTGGGCCGGGCGATGGGCGAGACGATCGCGGCGGCGCTGCTGATCGGCTCGCAGCCGCAGATCGTGTCGCACCTGTTCGCGCCGGGCTACTCGATCCCGGCGGGCATCGCCAACCTGTTCGCCGAGGCATCGGGCGAGTTCCGCTCGTTCCTGATCGGCCTCGGCCTGATGCTGTTCATCATCACGATTATCGTCAACCTGTGCGCCCGCGGCTTCGTGGCGCGCTCGACGCGGCGGATGAGGGGAGGCGCCTGATGGCCACTGTTTCCGGGCAGCCGGGCGTCATTGACCTGAGCGAGTCGGCCGGCTGGCGGCGCCGGAAGAACCAGATCGCCACCTTCGTCATGTGGTCCGCCTTCGTGCTGATCCTGGTCCCGCTCGTCTGGGTCATCTTCACGGTGATCCAGAAGGGCGTCAGCTCGATCAGCTGGCAGTTCCTCTCCGGCTCGCCGATTCCGGCCAACGTGGCGGCGCCCGGCACCGGCGGGATGTGGCCGGCGATCCTGGGCACGCTGGAGATCACCGGGTTCGCGGCGGTCATCGCGATCCCGCTGGGCGTGCTGGGCGCGGTCTACATCAACGAGTACGGCGGCAACGGCTGGCTGGCGCGGTTTATCGCGTTCCTGGCCGACGTGATGACCGGCGTACCATCGATCGTGATGGGCTTGTTCATCTACACGATCTGGACGCTGCACTACAGCTACTCGGGCATGGCCGGATCCTTTGCGCTGGCCTGCCTGATGCTGCCCATCGTTATCCGCTCGACCTACGAAATGCTGCTGCTGGTCCCTAACGAGCTCCGGCAGGCCAGCTACGCCCTGGGTGCCACCAAGGCCCGGGTCACGCTGTCAGTGGTGCTGCCCGCCGCGGTCGGCGGTATCACCAGCGGCGCGCTGCTCGCCGTGGCCCGGGCCGCGGGCGAGACAGCGCCGCTGCTGTTTGTCATCTTGTCGACCCAGACCACCAACACCAACCTGTTCGCGGGGGCCAACACGGCGCTGTCGACGCAGATTTTCGCCAACGCGCAGTCCCCGTTTGTCGGCGCTGAGCAGCGGGCCTGGGGCGCGGCGCTGACGCTGATCGTCATCGCCTTCGTCCTGATGCTCGGCGCTCGCCTCATTACCGCCCGGTTCACCCGCTACACGCGCTAGGGATTCCCATGACGGAACAGCCTGAACAGCAAGTCGCCGAGCAGACGGTCTCCACTAACCTGCCGCGCCTCGAGACCACGGTCCGGGCGCCGGTCACGGACACGCCGCGGACGACCATCTTCGACGTGCAGAACGTATCGATCTACTACGGGCCGTTCAAGGCCGTCACCGACGTCTCCCTGCCGATCTACGAGAACGAGGTCACCGCGTTCATCGGCTCGTCCGGCAGCGGCAAGTCGACCGTGCTGCGCGCCCTCAACCGGATGAACGACCTGGTGGCCGGCGCGCGGGTAGAGGGCCAGATGACCTACCGGGGCGCGGACCTGTACGGCAAGGGCGTCTCGGCCGCGGCGGTCCGCCGCCGCATCGGGATGGTCTTCCAGAAGCCGAACCCGTTCCCGAAGTCGATCTACGACAACGTCGCCTACGGCCCGCGGATCAACGGCGAGCGGAGCAAGGCCAAGCTGGACGAGATCGTCGAGCGCTCGCTGCGCGGCGCGGCGCTGTGGGACGAGGTGAAGAACCGGCTCAAGCAGTCCGGTCTCGCGTTGTCCGGCGGCCAGGCACAGCGGCTGTGCATCGCCCGCACGATCGCGGTCGAGCCGGACGTGGTGCTGATGGACGAGCCCGCCTCGGCGCTCGACCCGATCGCCACGCTCGCGGTCGAGGACCTGATCCGCGAGCTCAAGAAGAACTACACGATCGTGATCGTGACCCACAACATGCAGCAGGCGACCCGGGTCAGCGACCGTACCGCGTTCTTCTCCGTGCTCACCGACTCCAAGAACGACACCCGGACCGGCATCCTGGTGGAGTACGGCCCGACTCAGCAGATCTTCGAGGACCCGCAGGACTCGCGGACTCAGGCCTACGTCACCGGCCGGATCGGCTAGCGGATCAGGCAGCACCCGGCAGTACCGAGAAGGGCGCGGCCGCCGGCCGCGCCCTTCTTCGCTGCCCGGGCCGCGCCCCGCCAGGGGTATACGGCCGTGCGTCCCGGTCAGCTGTCCGCCGACTTGTCCGGGGCGGTGCCGGCCAGGTAGACCACCCGGCGGGCGATGTTCACCGCGTGGGCGCCGAGCCGCTCGTAGTCCCGCGCGACCAGGGCCATCCCCATCGCGACGGGAACCGACGTGC
>DASWUW010000200.1:0-2133 GCA_036406335.1 Trebonia sp. | reverse complement strand
GACGCGGTCGACGCGGCGCTCGGCGCGATGGCGCGGGCGCTCAAGGACGCCGCGCCGGCCGTGCTCGCCGCCAACGACGCGGACCTGCGCGCGGCGGCCGCGGGCGGGCTGCCGGACGGCGTCCGCGACCGGCTCCGGCTGGACGCCGAGCGCCTCGCGGACATGGGCGCGCAGCTGGAGATTCTCGCCCGGGTGGCGCCCGAGCCGGCTTCCCGGGAGATCCGCGAGCTGCCCGGCGGGCTGGTGCTGTTCGAGCGCCGCCGCCCGGTCGGGGTGATCGGGGCGAACTTCGAGGCCCGGCCGAACGTGGTCGTGGACATCGCTTCCCAGCTGGTCAAGTCGCGCAACGCGGGGGTGCTGCGCACCGGGAGCGCGGCGCTGCGGTCGGCCGTGGCGCTGGCCGACGAGGTGATCGCGCCCGCCCTGGCCCAGGCGTCCCTCGACCCCGCCGCCATCCAGCTGGTCCGGGTGCCGGGCCAGGCCGCGGCGTACGCGCTGGTCGGCCAGCCCAAGCTGATCCCGCTGGTCATCCTGCGGGGCAGCGGCGACTCCACCCGGGCGCTGGCCGCCGCGGGGGCGGCGCACGGGGTGCGCACGCTGGCCCATGCCGACGGCGGCGGGGTGCTCTACATCCACCCCTCTTCCGAACGGAGCGTGGCTTCGTCCCTGATCGCCAGCAGCCTCGACCGGCTCGGGGTGTGCAACCGGCTCAACCTGCTGCTGCTGGACCGGCAGCTGTGGGACTCCTGGCTGCCCGAGGTGACCCGGCAGCTGGACGGCCTCGGGATCAGGGTCTCGCTCCCGCCCCACGATCACCCGCTGGGCTACGAGTGGGCGCTCGACCCGGAGCGCGAGGCCACGGTCACCGTCGCCCCGGCGGGAAGTCCGGCCGAGGCGGCCGCGATCGCCAACGACGAGACCTCGGGCCTGGCCGCGGGCATCGCCGCCGCCGATGCGGAGGCGGCGGCCGAGTTCCTCGCCGCCTACGCGGGTACGGGCGCGTTCTGGAACGCGACGACCCGGCTGCTGGACGGGTTCAAGCTGCTCGAGCTGCCGGAGACCGGGATCAATCTGGACGCCGTACCCGGCCCGCGCGGCCCGGTGACGTTCCGTGACTTGTCCCTGCGGCAGTTTGTGGTCACCCCGCGCTGACCGCGGGTATATCCGCCGCTGATAACGAGACCGGGACAAACCGCCGCGCAGCTGGATCTTGCTGACGATTCGGCTGCGCGGCGATGGCCTCGCCGCGATACTCAGCATGTGGTGGGCGACGATTTCGCGGGGGTGCTTGCCGGAGCCCAGGACGGTGGCGAGGACCAGTTCGCGGTCCTGTGGCGGGACGCAAATCCCGCTCTGCTCCGCTACCTCCGGGTGCTCGCCCCGCAGCAGGCGGAGGACATCGCCGCCGAGACCTGGGTCAGCGTAGTCCGCGGGCTGGCCCGGTTTGCCGGCGACGAGGCCGCCTGGCGGGCCTGGCTGTTCACCACCGCCCGGCGACGCCTGCTGGACCAGGCCCGGCTGCGCCAGCGGCGCCCGGCGGAGCCGCTGGACGAGATCAGCGCCGCCGAGGTGCCGAGCGTGCCCGACGCCGCCCAGATCGCGCTGGAGAACATCGCCACCGAGTCCGCGCTGGCGCTGCTTTCCCGGCTCCCGTCGCAGCAGGCCGAGGTCATCATGCTGCGGGTGGTGGCCGGGCTGGACACGGAGGCGGTGGCCGAGATCCTCGGCAAGAGCCCGGGTAACGTGCGGGTCATCGCCCACCGCGGCCTGAAGCGGCTGGAGGTGCTCCTCGGGCGGTCCGGCGTGACCTCGCCGGCGGGTGTAACGCTATGAGTGAGCGCGGCGTTCCGGACGATGACATGTCAGACCGCCAGCCGCCGGCCTGGGGTCCTGAGCCGTATGACGACGGGGACCTCGACGCGGTGCTGTCCGGCCGGGCCGGCGGTGTACCCGACGCCCTGTACCCGCTCGCCGCGACCCTGACCGCGCTGGTGGCCGCCCCGGTCCCCGCTGAACTCGACCGCGAGGCCGCCACCCGGGCCGCGTTCCGGCTGCTGTTCGAGCCGCTCACCGCCGGCCACGGGACCCGGGACGACGCGGCCGGGCCGGCCGCGGCAGGCCTCCCGCACCGGC
>DASWUW010000199.1:0-4459 GCA_036406335.1 Trebonia sp. | reverse complement strand
GTTTTGCCCGCGGGCACCAGGTAGCGGGCGAATGACGGCGGCGCAGCGGGACAGACCGCCGAAGACGGGTCGTCGTCGATGCCGTAGGCACCGCAGACGACGGCCGTGCCCCCGGAGGCGGCCAGCGAGGTGTTGCAGGGTTCTACGCCCGCGGAAGACCGCGGCACCGCGAGCGGCACCTGCAGGACCAGCCTGCTGCCGGCCAGCAGGTCATTCCCGGCACCCGTAACGTCGAGGGTGCGGACCGTGACCAGGTGCTCGGTGGAATTCCGGGCGTAGCCGTCGAACCGGAACGCGAGGTGCCGGCCGTCGGCGAGCCAGGAAAGGCCGAACGTGTTCGGGCCCGGGACCCGCGGGATCCAGAAGGCAGCGCCGGTGGACCAGGCGCCGAGCGGGGCGCCGGACGACAGGGAGTACGTCCGCAGCCGGAGGCGGCTGCCGGCGAACAACACGGCCAGCTCACTTCCGTCCGGAGACAGGGCCAGGCCGGTAAGCGTGACCGCGAGCGGCTTGACCGGGAGCCGGGCCAGCCGGGCGGCCCGAACGGCACCGGGAGTGACCCGGAGCAGGTAGAAGGTGGTCAGCTGGCTCGCCGCCTGGTAGCCGCTGAGCACGAACGTGCGGTCGTCGGCGGCGGCCGTCACCCCGGTGAAACTCTGGCCCGCGGGCGGTGAGAAGACCGCGAGCGTACGGCCAGTGCGGTCATCGGCGACCACCGCCTGCTGCCGGGTGGGGGCCTGCTGACTGGGGACGTCCAGGGCCACGTAGTACCGCGGGACCGACGCCGGGACGGCCGGGTTGCCGGCCGGCCCCGACGCCGCCGGGGCGGGCGGCGGGCCCGAAGCCTGGCGGAGCCCGGCCAGTACCAGAGCTAGCGCCGTGACCAGCGCCGCCGCCGCGACGGGAGCGCCCCAGGCGAGCCAGCGGCGGGTCCGGGGCGCCGGACGGGCGTACCGGGGCAGCTCGTCCGGGAGTTCCAGGGGACGGATGTCACGGACCAGGTCGGTGCGGGCACGGGCGGCGGAGCGCAGGCGGTCTTCGGTGCTCATGCAGATTCTCCCTCCTTGAGCAGGCGGCCGAGGGCGGCGAGCCCGCGGGAGGTGGAGGACTTGACCGTGCCCCGGCCGACGCCCATCGCCCGGGCGGCCTGTTCCTCGGTCATGTCCAGGTAGTAGCGCAGCACCACGCACTCACGCTGGCGGGCGGGCAGGCGGCGCAGCGCGGCCAGCACCTCACGGTGCGCCTCGCTCAGCAGGACCTCCGCCTCGGCCGAGTCGGCGGGGCGGGGCGGGTCGAGGGTGAGGTCCTGACGGCGGAACCGGACCCGGTGGACCGCCCGGCAGCCGTTGAGGACGCTGGAGCGGAGGTAGCCGACCGCTTTGTCGGCGTCGCGCAGGGACGACCAGCGGCGGTAGAGGCCGAGGAAGGCGTCCTGCACGACGTCTTCGGCGGTCGGCTGGTCGCCGGTCATCAGCACCGCCAGCTTTACCAGGGCCAGGGCATGCGTCTGGTAGAGGGCGGAGACGTGCTGCCGGGCCTGCGGGCCGGCCGGGAGCGTTTCGGTGGGAAGTTCCACGCTCTTAAAGATGTCCGGGCCGCGCGAAGGTTGCCGCGCGGCCACCGCGCTTCAGCTGGGGATGACCAGGGCGGTGGCGACGATGACGGCGCCCGCGGCCAGCACCCGCAGCAGGGCCGCGCCCGCGCCCGGGCCCGCGGCCGGGATCATCGCGAAGCCGGCCCCCAGCGCCAGCAGGCAGGCCCCTGCCGCCAGCAGCCTCCCCTGACGGCGCAGCAGCGGGCCGGCGTCCGCGCCGGACTCGGCGATATGGGTGACCAGCAGGTAGGCGGCCAGGCCGGCGCCGAGGGCGGCGGTGTGCCAGGGGCGGGCCGGGTGCTGTATCTCGAGCCACAGCAGGGCCACCGCCGCCGTCTCCTCCCAGGGCACCGTGCGCAGCAGGGACAGGAACGTCAGCCAGGCGCGGACCGGGCCGGTGAGGTAGTAGCGGTCCTCGGGCAGCGGGATCTCGGCGAAGGCGAGCCGGAGCGCGCCCGCGACCACCGCGATGACGGCGACGACCAGGGCGAAGTTAGCCCGGCCGGTGTGCCCCAGCGGGGTCGCCGTCCAGGCCAGCCCGGCCGCGCCGAGCAGCAGCGCGGCCAGCCGGGAGCCGGCCGCGGCGAAGACACCCCGGCGCGGCAGCGGGCGCTCGGGGGCCGGTTCGGGGAGCGCCCGTTCGGGGGCGGTCACCGGCGGGTCACCAGCGGGCGGCGGGTGTAGGGGGCGAGCGGGATGTCCAGCGGCGCCTGCCCGTCCCAGGGCACTACCGGGACGCCGAGCTCGCGCAGCGAGAACCGGATCGCTTCCTGCTCCATCCGCCAGATCCGCTTGGCCGCCGCGTCGGCGAACCGGCGGCGGGCGGGCGGGTCGGCGGTGAGCACGTCCACCACGATCAGCGAGAAGCCGCGCTCGCGCATATCCCGCAGCGCCTCCACGAAACGGCCGTCCAGCAGCGGGGAGAACGCGACCACGAGGGACCCCGGGGGGAGGGCGGCGCGGGGCAGGCGGCTGAACACGGCGCCGCGGGCGTAACCGGTGTCGGACGTGAGCAGCGTGTCGACGATCTTGTAGTACTGGCGGCGGCCCAGCGACGGGGCCAGCCAGTGGGCGCCGCCCCAGGCGTAGGTGATCACCCCGACCCGGTCGCGCGCGGCCAGGTAGGCGCGGGCCGCACCCGCCGCGCCGCGGAGCCCCAGGTCGAGTGCCGACTCGCCCGGCTCGCCGACGTCCGAGGTCGCGTCCACCAGCAGCACCACGTCCTGCGAGCGCTCGGCGGAGAACGTGTTCACCTGCAGGCGGCCCAGCCGGGTGGAGGCCGGCCAGTTGATCGCGCGCTGCCGGTCGCCGGGGACGAACTCGCGGACGCCGTTGAACTCCGTCCCGTCGCCGGGTGCCCGGGCCCGGTGCTCGCCCAGCCGGTTCGGCAGCCGGGCCAGCACCACCTCGGTGCGCTGCACCGCCGGGGACGGGTAGCAGTCGACCGACGGGAGGGTGAAGGTGACCCGGCCTTCGGCCAGCCGCCAGCGGTCGTGCAGGGACAGGGTGACCGTCCCCACGGCGCGCTTGCCCCAGCGCGGCACCTCGAAGGTGAACCGGGCGGCCGGCCCGTTGACCGCGGCCGCGCTGCCCGGCTCGATACCCCGCCCCGGCTCGAACGACCAGCGCGCGTCGTAGTCGTCGCCCGCCACCGACACGTCGACCGCGGCCGGCTCGCCCTCGAAGACCCGGGTCGAGGACAGCCCGACGCTGATCCCGGCCGCCTCGGGCCGGCCGCGGCCGGCCGCGCGGGCCGTCCCGCCGCGGCCGGGACCGAGACGGGACATGCCGAGCAGGAGCAGCGGCGGGCCCGCCACCGCGGCCACCGCCGGGTTCCGGGTCAGCAGCCCGAACAGCAGCGCGGCCACCGCCAGGGTCAGCAGGCGGCGGGCGTGCCGGGACGGTCGCCAGGTGACGCGCGCGTCGGCACCCCGAACCTTGCTCGTAGCGCTAAGGCCCGGCAGGCCGGGGCGGGGCGCGGTGTTCACCATCTCAGCGGTTGGCTGGCCGCGCGCCCGCCCCGGCGGCGGCGGAGTCCGGGTCGGCGCGGGAGCCGGTCCGGGGGTCGGCCCGGGGGTCGGTCCGCGGGGTGGGGACGCCGGCCAGCAGCCGGGACACGATGTCGTCGGCCGAGACCTGGCGGACCCACAGTTCGGGCCGCAGGGTGATCCGGTGGGCCAGGGCCGGCACCGCGACCTGCTTGATGTCGTCCGGGACGACGTAGTCGCGCTGGTGCAGCAGGGCCTGGCCCCGGGCCAGCTGGACCAGGGCCAGGCCGCCGCGGGGCGAGGCGCCGACCTGGATCTGCGGGTCGGCGCGGGTCGCGGCCACGATCGCGATCACGTAGTCGAGCAGGTCGTCGCTGATCTCGATCCGCTCGAGCGAGCCGCGCATGGCCAGCAGGCCCGCGGCGTCGGTGACCGGCGTCAGCGCGACCTGCTCGGCGGCGCGGGTGACCCGGCGGCGCAGCATGTCGGTCTCGTCGGCGGAGGTGAGGTAGCCCAGGCGCAGCCGCATCAGGAACCGGTCCAGCTGGGCCTCGGGGAGCTCGTAGGTGCCCTCGTACTCGATCGGGTTGTCGGTCGCCAGCACGATGAACGGCTGCGGCAGCGGGCGCGACTCGCCGTCCACGCTGACCTGCCCCTCCCCCATCGCCTCGAGCAGGGCGGCCTGAGTCTTGGGCGGCGTGCGGTTGATCTCGTCGGCCAGCAGCAGCTGAGTGAACACCGGGCCGGGGCGGAACACCATCTCGCCGTTGCGCTGGTCGTACAGCGGCGCCCCGGTCACGTCGCTCGGCAGCAGGTCCGGGGTGAACTGGATACGGGCGAAGTCGAGGCCGAGGACCTGGGCGAACGAGCGGGCAAT
>DASWUW010000198.1:0-1787 GCA_036406335.1 Trebonia sp. | reverse complement strand
CCGGACCGAGCCGGCCGAGATCGTGCGGATCGCCGCCGCGGCCGCGCTGGCCGACCGCCTGCCGGACTGCCGGGCGGCCCTGCGCCGGGCCGCCCGGCCGGAACCCGGCGGCAGGGCCGGCACGCCGGCCCTGCAGGCCGGCCTGCTGCTGGCGCTGGAGGCGTACCAGACCGGCCAGTGGGACGAGGCTAAGGAACTGGCCGAGACCACCGCCGGGACGTGCGCTGACCGCGGTTACCAGCTGCTGCGCCATCAGGCGGAGACCGTGCTGGCGTTCGTGGCGGCGGCCCGCGGCGACGCGGGGCCGGCGCAGGCGCTGGCCGATGCCGTCACCCGGTGGGCGGCCCCCCGGGGAATCGGATTCCTGGTGGCCGGCGCGCGTTACGCCGGGGTGCAGGCCGCGCTGGCCCGGTCCGATTTCGCCGCCGCCTACGATCAGGCGGCCCGGATCGCCCCGGCGGGAGACGTCTCCTCGTGGTCGCCGTTCGCCGCCTGGGCGGCGCTGGACCTGGTCGAGGCCGCGCTGCGCACCGGAAGACGCGGTGACGCCGACGCGCACGCCCGGGCGGCCCGCCAGGCCGGCCTGGCGGCGATCTCACCGCGGATGGCACTGCTGTCGGTGGCGGCGCAGGCGCTGACCGCCCCCGACGAGGAGGCGCCGGCCCTGTTCGAGCGGGCGCTGGCCGGCCCGGACGACGGGCGGTGGCCGTTCGAGCGGGCCCGGGTGCAGCTGCTCTACGGGGAGCGGCTGCGCCGGCTGCGGGCCGTCGGCACCGCCCGGCTGCAGCTCGGCGCCGCGCTAGACGGGTTCCGCCGGCTCGGCGCGCCGGCCTGGGCCGACCGCACGGCCACCGCGCTGCGCGCCACCGGGCAGGTCCGGCAGCGCACCGGCAGCGGCGGTTACCCGGTCCTGACGCCGCAGGAACTGCAGATCGCCCGGCTGGCCGCCGCGGGCCTGAGCAACAAGCAGATCGGCAACCGGCGGTTCATGTCCCACCGCACCGTCGGCAGCCACCTCAACCGGGTCTTCCCCAAGCTGGGCGTCACCTCGCGGGCGGCGCTCAGCCGGGCCCTGCCGCAGGATGCCTGACTGACCAGGATGATCATGACTGGATTGTGACGGTGATACTAGAATTCTCCTGTCAGCCAGCTGGCGGGAGGAGCATACGTGGCCGAGGTACCAGTTACCTTCGCCGCTCTACTGCGCCGGCTGCGCAAGAGCGTCCAGCTGACTCAGGAAGAACTGGCCCGGGCCGCGGACCTGAGCATCCGGGCGGTCAGCGACCTGGAGCGCGGGGTAGCCACCACCCCGCACCGGGACACGGTGCGGCTGCTGGCCGACGCGCTGCACCTGATCGGCCCGGCCCGCGCCGAGTTCGAGGCGGCGGCGCGCGGCGCGGCCGACGACGAGACGCCGGCGCCCGGGGTCGCGGCGGCGACCCGGACCCTGCCCCGGGACATTGTCTCGTTCACCGGGCGGCAGCGCGAGCTGCGGGAACTGGGCGACGCCGGCAGCGCGGGCGGCCCGGTCGGCATCTACGCCATCGGCGGGATGGCCGGGGTGGGCAAGACCGCGTTCGCGGTGCACGCGGCCCACCAGCTGGCGGAGCGGTTTCCCGCCGGGCAGATCTTCCTGCCCCTGCACGGGCACACGCCCGGGCAGCAGCCGGTCGACCCGGGTGACGCACTGGCCAGCCTGCTGCTGACCATCGGGGTACCCGCCGGGCAGGTCCCGCCGGGCCTGCAGGCCCGGACCGCCCTGTGGCGGGCTCAGCCCGCCAGCCGGC
>DASWUW010000197.1:0-5008 GCA_036406335.1 Trebonia sp. | reverse complement strand
AGCGTCACCACCCTGGCCACCGGGGCTACCCGCACCTGGACCTCGGCCAGCGGGGGCGCGCTGGCCGTGTCCTGGGCCGGCGACCGCACCGTGGCGTTCGACTGGCAGGACGCTGACCAGGATGCCCGCTCGGGGGTGCGGCTGCTCGACACCGCCGGCCCCGGCGCCGGCCTGCTCGCCACCCGCCTGCTGGTCCCCGCGAGCACCCGGGCCGGTGCCTTCACCGGCCCCGGCGACCCGCTGATCACCCAGGACGGGTCCACCGTGCTCGTCACCCTGGCCTCCGGCCCCAAGAGCGTGATCGCCAGCTTCTCGGTCGGCAACGGCAGGCTCCGGGCGGTCCTGACCCCCGCCGCCGCCCAGAGCCAGTGGTACTGCGGCATCCTGTGGGCCGATCCCCGCGGCCGGCACCTGCTCACCCAGTGCGGCACCGCTCAGGGCAGTATCGAGGACGGCCGGTACACCCGCGTCCGCCTGCCCCGGCTCATCCCCGCGTCAGAGATCGGGTATGCCAATACCTTCGCCTGGTAAGCACCCGGCCCGCACCCGCCTGCCGGTGCAGCCGCTACTGGCTGCGGCTGCGGCCGCGAGAAACACGGCGGTGCGCCGGCTGGCGATCCGCGGGATCTCCTGGCCGCGGACGTAACCGCCAGGTCGGCTCGATGGAGGCCGGTGCCCCGGTTACTGAGGCGGCAGCGACCGCGCGTGCGCGATGCCGATCTCTACCCGGGGGGACAGGTCGTCGTCGGCCGCGAGCTTGTCTGCGACGACGCGCAGCCAGCCGGGCATCTCCCGGCCCCGCATCACCGCGACGGCGGCCCCGGAGCGGGCGACCAGGTCGTCCGGCTGATCGCCGTATGCCCGCGGATGAGGAATGCGAGACCACCGAACATCTTCTTATCGGTTAGCTCGGGATCGGGGCCGATCAGGTCCCGGATGCGGCGGGCGAGGACTTCGTCGTAGGCATGGCGCCGATGGTAGCCGCGGGCACCGGCGGGGCCCGCTTCCCGGCGCCGCCCCGGTCCGTAAGCTAAAGGGCGCACGCACGCCCGCGACGGAGGGAAGCCACGTGACGCACGAGCTCTGGAACTGGTCCGGCAACTACCAGTTCACCGCCCGCGGGCTGATCGCCGCGGGTACCGTGCCGGACGTGCAGCGGGCCGTCGCCGCGGGGGGCCGGGTCCGCGCGCTCGGGACCCGGCACTCCTTCAACGACCTGGCCGACAACGGGGCCACGCTCGTGTCGGTGACCGGCATCGACCCCGACCCCGTCATCGACGAGGCGGCGGGAACGGTGACGGCCGGCGCCGGGATGTCCTACGGCGCGCTCGCGTCCTGGCTCCAGGCCCGGGGGTGGGCCCTGCACAACCTGGGGTCGCTGCCGCACATCTCCATCGCCGGCGCCGTCGCCACCGGCACCCACGGCTCCGGCAGCCGCAACCAGATCCTGTCCGGCGCCCTGGCCGCGGTGGACTACGTGGCCGCCGACGGCGAACTGCGGCACGCCGGGCGGCCGGACGAGGAGTTCGACGGGCTGGCGGTCGGCCTCGGGGCGTTCGGGATCGTCGTCCGGGTCACGCTGGACATCCAGCCCAGCTACCTGGTCCGGCAGGACGGCTACCCGGACGTGCCCTGGGACCGGATCCTGGCCGACCTGGAAGCGGTCATGTCCGGCGGGGACAGCGTGAGCCTGTTCACCAACTGGAGCGGCGAGTCGATCCGGGCGGCGTGGGTCAAGCGCCGGATCGACACCCGCGCCGAGGCAGGCGTCCCGGAGGAGTTCTTCGGGGCGCGCCGGGCGGTAGGCCAGCTGCCGTTCATGGACCCGCCCGCCGACAATCTCACGCTGCTCGGCGTCGCCGGCCCCTGGCTGGAACGGCTGCCGCATTTCCGGGTCGACTCCACCCCGAGCAACGGCAACGAGATCCAGTCCGAGTGGTTCGTCCGCCGCGACCAGGGAGCCCGCGCGCTGGAGGCGCTGCGGCGCCGCGCGCACCTGATCGCCCCGCTGCTGCTGGTCTCGGAGATCCGCTCCACCGCCGCCGACCGGCTCTGGCTGAGCGGGTCGTACGCCCGGGAGACGCTGGCGCTCCACTTCACCTGGGTCAACCGGCCGGATGAGGTGGACGCCGTGGTCCGCGAGGTGGAGGCGGCGCTGGAGCCGTTCGCCGCCCGCCCGCACTGGGGCAAGGTCAACCACGTCCCGCCCGCCCGGCTGGCCGAGCTCTACCCGCGGCTCGGCGACGCGCGCGCCCTGTTCGAGAAGCTCGACCCCGACGGCCGGTTCAGCAACCGCCGCCTGGAGCGCCTGGGCATTCGCACCCCGCGCTGAGCGGCCGCACGCAAATGATCAATATCCGGCAACAGGAACGAGACCGGCTTTCCCCGTCGGCGGAGTCAATAACCTGACTCCATGGCGGACAGGGTCGCGACCGGTGTCATCACCCGGCATTCGGCGCGGGCGATCCTGCTCGACGATGACGGGCGCCTGGTGCTGATCAGGCGGACCCGCCCCGGCCAGGTCCCGTACTGGACGACCGCGGGCGGGGGAGTGGAGCCGGGTGACGCCTCGGCCGAGGCGGCGCTGTACCGGGAGCTGCAAGAGGAACTCGGCGCCCAGGCGCCCGGCGCCCGGCAGGTGCTGCTGTTCAGCTTCGCGGGCCGGGACGGCCTCGCGGTCGCCCATTTCTTCGTGGCCCGGCTCGTTCACCTGGATCTCTCGACCCGAGACGGGCCCGAGTTCGACGATCCGGCCCGGGGTGCCTACGACCCCGACTGGATCGACCTTCTCGCCGGCGGCGACGCGCTCGCGGCGATCGACCTGCGCCCGCCCGAGGTCAAGGAGTTTATCCTGGCCAACCGGGAGGCACTCCTGGCCGGGGCCGGCCTGCCCGGCTGACCCCGGGCCCCGGCCCGCTCCGGCACGGGCGAACCGGGCGCGGCGGCTCAAGATCGGCTTAGAGTAAGAACAAAGGGAGGCACTCATGGAAAGCCGCCCGCCGGCTGGCCCCGGCAGTTCTTCCGCCTCCACGCTCTACGACGTGGCGCGCGCGGCCAAGGTCTCCACCGCCACGGTCTCGCGGGTGGTCAACGGCCTGCAGGGAGTGCGCCCGGTGACCCGGCGGCGCGTGCTCGACGCCATCGAGACGCTCGGCTACGTCCCCGACGGGGCGGCCCAGAGCCTGGCCCAGCGCCGCACGGAAGTCATCGGGCTAGTCGCCGTCGAGAGCCGGGGCCCGGAAACCGATGTCGAGCGCGAGAGCTTCCTGTTCATCGAGGACGTGCTGCGCGGTGTAGAGCGCTCGGTCGGCGAGCTCGGCTGGTCGGTGCTGATCTCCTTCCTGCGCGGCCCTGACCTGGCAGACGCGTACCAGCGGATGCAGAAGATCTCGGCCAAGGTCGACGGGCTGGTCATCGCCGAGGGCATCGTCGGCCCGGAGCAGCTGGCGCTGCTGGCCGCGCGCGTCCCGGTCGCGCTGATCGCCGCCTATCCCCGCGGGGTGCACGCCGACGTCATCGGCGCCGATAACCGCTCGGGCAGCCAGGCGATGGTCCGCCACCTGATCGAGGAGCACGGCAAGACCAGGCTGTTCTACGTCGCGGGCCCGGCGGAAGCCCCGGACGCACAGGAACGGTGCAGCGCCTTCGAGGAAGAGGTAGCCAGGCACCCGGGGGTGACCGTAGCCGGAATCTTCGCGGGCCGGTTCGCCGCCGTCAGCGGCCAGCAGGCCGTGCGGCAGATCCTCAGCCGGCCGCGCCGGGAGCTGCCGGACGCGATCGTCTGCGGCAACGACCAGACCGCGATCGGGGCCATGCGCGAACTGCAGGCGGCCGGCATCCGCGTCCCGGCCGACGTCGCCGTGGTCGGCTTTGACGACATCCACCTCAGCGCCCTGCTGTCGCCCACCCTGACCACCGTCCGCCAGCCGATGCGGCTGCTGGGCGAGCGCGCCTGCTCCCTTCTGCTGGAGCGGATCGCCGACCCGTCCCTGCCGCCCCGGGCCGAGCGCCTCCCCACCGAGCTCGTCATCCGGGAAAGCTGCGGCTGCCACCCGGCCCTCCCGTAAATTCACGCCCCGGCGAGCGCCCGGCGAGCGCCGTTTATCGCCGTGATCACGGATACTTTTCTGCCGACGGAGACTGACACCCCCGGTAAGGGGAGTAAGTATCCATGATCATGCTCTGACGAAGGCGCTCCGGCTCCCGGTTAGCGCCAGAGCTGCCGGCTGGCCAGTTCGGCTCCCTTGACCAGGGTGTCCAGCTTGGCCCAGGCGATCTGCGGGTGGACGCGGCCGCCGAGGCCGCAGTCGGTGGAGGCGATGACGTTCTCCCGGCCGACCGCTTCGGCGTAACGGGTGATCCGGTCCGCGACCAGCTCGGGATGCTCGATGACGTTGGTGGAGTGGCTGACCACGCCGGGCAGGATGACCTTGCCCGCGGGCAGCTTCACGTCCCGCCAGATCTTCCACTCGTGCTCGTGCCGCACGTTGGCCGCCTCGAACGAGTAGGCGCCCGCGTTGATCTCCAGCATCACGTCGACGATGTCGGCCATCGGCAGGTCGGTGGTGTGCGGCCCGTGCCAGCTGCCCCAGCACAGGTGGAAGCGGATGCGGTCGGCGGGCAGGCCGCGGATCGCGTAGTTGAGCGCCTCGACCCGCTTGCGGGTAAACCGCCGGTAGTCCTCGACGCTGGGAGCCGGATTGATCTGGTCCCAGTTCTCCGCGATCGCCGGGTCGTCCAGTTGCAGCACCAGGCCCGCGTCGACGATCGCGGTGTACTCCTCGCGCATCGCCTCCGCGCAGGCCCAGAGCATCTCCTCGTCGTCGGCGTAGTGCTCGTTGCCGAACCGGGCGCAGCTGCCGGGCGCGACCGAGTTCAGGAACCCGTCCGTGACCCCGGCGGCCGCCATCGCCGCCTGCAGGTCGGCGATGTCCCGCTGCACGTCCTGCTGCCCCTGGTAGGCGATGGGGCCGCGGCACACCGGGGCGGTGGCGGCCCGGGTGGGCAG
>DASWUW010000196.1:0-2486 GCA_036406335.1 Trebonia sp. | reverse complement strand
CCGCCCGGCGCAGCAGGCCGCGTTCCCGCACGACCGGTACGAACAGCTCGCGGTAGCCGTGCTCGTCGAACAGCACGGTGACCTGGTCGCCGTCGTAGCGCTGGACGGTGCCCTCGCCCCAGCGCGCGCTCAGCACCCGGGTGCCGACCGCGAACGGGACGTCCGCCGGGGCGGCCTCCGCGGCCCGCGCCGGGTCCGGCGGCGCGAGGTCGTTGTCGCAGTTGCCGCAGGTGCCGGTGAAGTCCTGCCCGAAGTAGGTCAGCAGGAACGAGCGGCGGCAACCGGGATGCTCGGCGTAATGGCGCATCATGGCCAGCCGGGACCGCTCGACCTCGCCCTCGCGTTCGGTCTCCTCCTCGGATGCCTTCAGCGCCTGAGGAGACGTCATCGTGCCGCTCCAGCGCGCCCCGCCGTCCGCCTGCCAGGTCACCGCGCCCAGATCGGCCAGGCGGGCCAGCGCGGCGGTCTGGGCCCGGCCGTCCGTCTCGGCCTGCCGGCCCGCCGCGAGCGCCGCCGCCGCCGCTGCCACCGCCGCGCCGGCGACGCCCCGGGCGGTCAGGTGCCGGGCGGTCCCGAAGTCCTCGTAGCGGTAGATCAACTCCGCCCTGGACGGCGCCCCGTCCCGGCCGGCTCGCCCGAACTCCTGGTAGTAGGCGTCCGGCGAGGGGGGCGGATCGTAGTGCACGACCCAGCGGACATCCGGTTTGTCGATGCCCATCCCGAACGCGACGGTGGCCGCGATGACCCGGACCGTCCCGTCCAGGAACGCCGTCATCGCGTCCTGCCGGGCCCGCCCGGACAGCCCGGCGTGGTAGAGCGTCACCCGCTCCCCCGCCGCCGCGAGCGTGTCGTGCGCCGCCTGCGCGCCGGCCCGCGTCGCCGCGTAGACGATGCCGGGGCCGCCCAGTTCGGCCGCCGCGTCGGTCAGGTGCTGCCGCTTCTCCGCCACGGTGAGCGCCCGGCGCACCGACAGGTAGATATTCGGCCGGTCGAAGTCGCCGATGACGACCTGCGGAGCGCGCAGTCCCAGCCGCCGGACGATCTCCTGCCGCACCGGCGGCGCCGCGGTGGCGGTCAGCGCGAGGCGGACCGGCGCGCCGATCGCCTCGGCCTGCGCTCCCAGCATCATGTAGTCGGGGCGGAAGTCGTGTCCCCACTGGCTGATCAGGTGCGCTTCGTCCACTACGAAGAGCCCCGGCGCGGCCCGGCGCAGGGTCTGGCGGGTCTCGGAGCTGGCCAGCTGCTCGGGTGACAGGAACACGAACGTACCGGGCTGGCCCGCGGCCGTCAGCGCCTGCGCGCGCGCAGTGGCCGACTGACGCGAGTTGAGCACGACGGCCGGCAGGCCGGCGGCGCGCAGGTGCCCCAGCTGATCGTCTTCCAGCGCGATAAGCGGCGAGACCACGACGGTCGGCCCGGTGCCCAGCAGCCCCGCCAGCTCGTAGATCGCCGACTTCCCGGCCCCGGTCGGCAGCACCGCCAGCACGTCGCGCCCGGCGACCAGGGCTTCCACCGCGGCCCGCTGCCCGGGGCGGAGCCGGCCGAAGCCCAGCCGCTCCCGCGCGAGCCGCCCGATCGCGTCTTCTGTCACCCGAACATCATCCGGGCCCGGGTTAGCCGCCGTTCGGCCGGGTGCCGTGATGACGCGTCAGGCCGGCACCCGGGTACGGCCGCGCGCATCCGCGGCGGGGGCGGACAGGGCCCGGGCCAGTCCGCGCAGGGCGGCCGGCAGGTTCGCGGCGGAGAGCGCGCTGAATCCGAGGAGCAGGCCGGACCGGGGCGGGCCGGTCCGGAAGGTGTGCTGCAGGCCCAGCGTTCTGACGCCCTGGCTCAGGGCCGACCGCTGTACCGCGTCCTCGTCCAGTCCGGGACGGAGAAAGGCGGCGATGTGCAGTCCCGCGTTAGACGGGCCGGCGGTGAGGTACGCGGAGAGCGGGCCGGCCAGCGCCTCGGTGAGCAGGTCGCGCCGCTCGCTGTAAGCGCGGCGGCAGCGCCGCAGGTGCTTGTCCAGCAGGCCGTCCTCGATGAAGCCGGCCAGCGCCGCCTGCGTTGCGGTCGGCGGATGCCAGTCGATCATCTGCCGCAAGGTGGCGACGGCCTCGACCAGGGGCGGCGGCACCACCGCGAAGCCCAGCCGGACCGAGGGAGAAAAGCTCTTGGAGAAGGACCCGACGTAGATCACCCGGCCGGTGTCGTCCAGGGCCTGCAGCGGCTCCAGCGGGCGGTCCACGTAGCGGAACTCGGTGTCGTAGTCGTCCTCGATGACCGCCGCGTCATGGCGCTGCGCCCAGCGCAGCAGCGCCCGGCGGCGTCGCCCCGACATCGTCATACCCAGGGGAAACTGATGCGACGGGGTCACGTAGACGAGCCGGGCCGAGGCAGGCAGCTCGTCTACGACCAGGCCCTCGCTGTCCACCGGCACGGCGGCCACCCGGGCGCCCAGGGCGGTGAACAGCTGGCCCACCGGCCAGTAGCCGGGCTCCTCG
>DASWUW010000195.1:0-2539 GCA_036406335.1 Trebonia sp. | reverse complement strand
GCGGATGGCGGTGCCGCGCAGCACCGCGGCCAGCACCGCCACCACCACCGCCAGCCCGATGGCGATGACCAGCAGAGCCGCGTCGAGCTCGCGGGAGGCTGTGTCCAGGGCGCGCAGGGCCTGCTGCCGGGCGCCGGTGATGCCCCGCTCGAAGACGGCCAGCTTGGCCCGCAGGGCGTCGAACTCCGCCTTGCCCGCCAGGATGTCCGGGCTGACCACCGGCCCGCGCCTGGCCTGGACCTGCTTGATCGTCGGCTGGGCGTAGCGGATGCGCCAGTCGTGCGCCTGGTCCAGCGCCTGGTTGAGCTCGGGAGTACTGGCGGGCGGCAGCTGCGGCAGCAGCAGGCGGAGCTGAGTGACCGCGGTTTTCTCGTCGGCCGCCCCCTGGGTGTACGGGCTGAGGAAGGCGGGCGTCCCGCTCAGCGCGTACCCGCGAACGCCAGTCTCCTGGTTGACCAGCGCGTTGTACAGCTGCTGGGCCGTCAGCGCGGCCGGGTCGATCGTGGTCTCCACCCGCTGCCGCTCGCTGTCCAGGTGGGCCAGCGCCAGCGCGCCGACGGCCACGGCGGCCACCGAGAACAGCGTGACCAGCAGCACGGCGCCGCCGAGGATCCGGCTGAGCGGCCAGGGCGCCCGGGCCGGGCTGGTCACGAGTAACCCAGGGAGAGCAGCGCGATGTCGTCGTTCAGGTCGCCGTCGTTGAGCTCGCGCACCTGCTCGATCAGCCGGTTCAGCAGCGCGTCGTCGCCGACCCGGCCGGGATCGTACGGGGGCGGGCCCAGAGCGTCTCGCAGCAGGTCCATCAGGCCCTCGGTACCGAGGCGGTGCGGACCCTGCCGGATCCGCCCCTCGACGACCCCGTCGGTGTACATCAGCAGCGACCAGCGGTCACCGAGTTCGACCGTGCTGCTCGGCCAGTGCTCCACGCTGTTCAGCCCGGGCGGCAGCGAGGTACGGCCGGCCAGCTCGGTGACCCCTTCCGGGGTAATCAGCAGCGGCGCCGGATGGCCGGCCAGCCGCAGGATCCCGTTACGCCGGCCCGGCGCGACCGACAGCATGCAGACGGTGGCGAACATTGCCTCGTCCTGCTGCTCGTGCCGGAGCATGAGCTGGACGGCGGACAGCAGTCCGGCCGGGGGGTGGCCCGCCAGCACCAGGGTCCGCCACGCCACCCGCAGGTAGACGCCCAGCGCGGCCTCGGCCGGGCCGTGCCCGCAGACGTCGCCGATCAGCGCGTGCACCCAGCCGTCCGGTGTCTGCACCACGTCGTAGAAGTCCCCGCCGAGCAGCCGCTGCTTACCGCCGGCCCGGTACCGGGTCGCGACGCGCAGCCGCTTGTCGTCGAAAACCGGGGAGGGCAGCAGGCCGCGCTCCAGCCGGGCGTTCTCCCGGGCGTTGAGGCGCGCTGCCTGCAGCTGCCGCTGGGCCTCGTCCCAGCGGCGGCGCTCCATCGCGTACCGGATCACCCGGGCCAGCATTTTCCCGCTGACGTCCCCCTTGACCAGGTAGTCCTGCGCTCCCGCGCGGACCGCTTCCTCACCCAGGTGCTCGTCGTCAATGCCGGTCAGCACGACGACGGCGGCCTCCGGCTGCTGCTGCAGCAGCCCGCGCAGGCCCTGCAGGCCGTGGGAGTCGGGCAGGCCCAGGTCGAGCAGCACGCAGGCCGTGCGGGGAATCAGCGGCCAGGCGTCGGCGAGCAGCCGGGCCCGCTCGACGGCGATACCGGTGCCGGCCTCGCGGAGCAGCTCCTCGACCAGGAAGGCGTCGCCGTCGTCATCCTCGATAAGCAGGACCCGTACCTGCTCCGTATCAGCCGCCATCAACACCAATCCAGGGGAGACCCGCCGGGTACCCCGGTCGCCTTTAAGCACAGTTGAGACAGCATAGTCCCGCACACTGGCCGTTCCCGGCCCGGATTCCCGGCCCGGATTCCCGGTCCGGAAACATCCATTTCCCGGTCCGGGCGGCGGCCAGCGGAAGGCCCGGTCCGGCCTCAGGAGGCCGGCAGCGCCTGGGTGAACGTGTAAGTCTTGGTCGGCGCGGACGGCGCCCGGACGGTGATCGAGGCGTAGGCCTCAAGACCGCTGCTCCGCTTGCCGTAGGGGGTCAGACCGGCCAGCGTCACCTGGGCCAGGTAGCCGGTGAACTTGCCGCTGGCGCAGTCCGGCTGGCAGTCGTTGACGTAAAGGGTGCCCTCGCTCGTTGCCTGGGCACCACCCCAGCTGTCCCAGGTCAGGCTGTTGACGTACCGGGAGCCGTCCGCGGACAGGGTGATCTGCCCGGGGCGCGCGGCCATGGCCCGGGTGCAGCCGGCGGCTGGAGCGGTGCAGACGGTAGTCGCGCCGGGCGAGCCTGCGGCCGGCGCCGTACCGGAGGCGGGCGCGCTGGCGGAAGCCGGGGCAGTACCGGAGGACGGTGCGCCGCTGGGAAGAGACCCGCTGGCGGAGGCCGCCGGGCGACCGGGCGCGCTGCTAGCGGGAGCCGCCTTGGTGCTAGCGGAAGCTGTCGTGGTGCTGGACGCGGGCGCGGTGCCGGACGC
>DASWUW010000194.1:0-1713 GCA_036406335.1 Trebonia sp. | reverse complement strand
CACCACGCGCCACTTGGCCTCCTGGAGCAGGGCAACGAGAGACGGCAGTCCCTCGGGCGCGGGTGCGCCGCTGATCACGAGGTACAGCACCCTCTGGGCATTGCCAGTCACCCGTTCCGCACCTTTCACACGACGTCCGCGGCAATCCTCAGCATAAGCACGGAAACCAAAAGCGACTCCGTGCATCGCTTCAGCTGCTTTCGGGGATCGTTTCCAGTTCTGGCCGCCCAGGCACCTGACCGAGTGGGCGGCCAGGCTTAAACCGCCTGCCTGCCAGCGGCGATGCCGATTCTTCGGGTTGGTTCACCCGGCCGACGGCCATGGCTCGACAGGTACTGCGAAGGCGTGGCAGCATACGGGACGGGCCCGTCGGCCGTGTCCCGGCCAGTGCCCGGCTCACCCGGTCCGCGGCGGGGACTGCCCGGTGCTGGCAGGGATGGCCGCAGGCCGGGTTCCCGGAGCGGGAACGCGGGACGGTCCGCAAAGCGGCAGACCGTTGGAGTCCCAGGCGCTAGACACCAGCGGCGCAACCTGACGCCCGTCGGGCCGCCAGCGCGGTCTCCCGGCAAGGGTAGCAACCGCGTCCACGGGCAAGACCACGGCGCCCGCGGCCCTCCAGGCCCCGCGCCGGAGGTGAAAAGCGACGGTTAGCGGACCACCGGCGTGCGACGGCTAGGACCGGCGGAAAGGCAGCCCCGGGTATATCGCAGGTATACGAAAGGTCCAGGAAAGGTACAAGCCAGGTACATAGGACTCCCGTAAAAGCCGTCTAATTTTGCCTCTCTGGTACCTAATTTCGGGCCAGGAAGCAAAAAAGGTCTTTAAACCGGATTTCTGTAGATGGAGGGAGTTCCGCCCCGGCCCGGCCCGGGGTGCGGCCCCTCGTGCCGGCGGCACGGTGGCCGCCGGCAGGGTCAGGACCGGTCGTGCGTTCGGGAGGCAACCAGGCGTGAAGAACTCAGCGTTCACCGGGGCAGCCCCGCTCCGGCACAGCGGTAACCGCGCGAGGCAGGACCGGGCGCGGGACGGCCCGCTGGGCCGTCCGGGACGGTCAGGACGGCGGGACGGCTCGTGAGCGGGGGCCGCCGCCTGCTCGCGGTCGCCGACGCGCTGCCGGTCACCGTTCTCACCGTTATCGCCGGGTCGGGGTCGTTCACTCACATCCGCGACACCGCCGCCGAGCACGGCCAGGCCGGGCCGATGTCCTGGGTGGTGGCGGTCTGCGTCGACTTGGCCTGCGTGATGGCGGCCCACGAGCGGCAGCGCGACAAGCAGGCCAGCATCACCACGGGGCGGCTGTCGTGGCCGGCCGTGGTGCTCGCGGGCGGGGTGCTGCTGAGCCTGGCGGCCAACCTGGCCCAGGCCCAGCCGACGTCCTGGGGGCGGATCGTGGCCGCCGTTCCGCCCGCCGCGTTCCTGGTCGCGGTCTCGATGATCGAGCGCCGCGCCGCCCGCCGCCCCCGCCCCGCCGCCGGCCAGGACAGCAGCGCGGGCGAGCCGTCCGCGCCGGGACGGCCGTCCCCGGTGCGCGAGGCCGGGGACGAGGCCCAGGGCGGGGAGGACGAGGCCCTCCTCGCGGCGGCGCGGCGGGCCGCCGCCGAGCACCAGGACCGGCACGGGCAGCCGGTCACCCGCGACGCGCTCCGCGCCCGCCTCGGGGTGTCCAACCAGGCTGCCTCCGAGCTGCTGCGCCAGCTCCGCGCGGGCGAGGGC
>DASWUW010000193.1:0-13264 GCA_036406335.1 Trebonia sp. | reverse complement strand
GTCGATGAAGCTGGCCCCGCCGGGCTGGGCGGCCCGGCGGGTCAGCCCGTAGCCCACGGCTTGCGCCGCCCCGGCTCACCCGGCGGCCGGCGCCGGGTCGGCGCCGGGACGGAACACGGCCCGGACGCAGCCGTCTTCTTTCTCCTTGAACATCCGGTATCCCTCGTGCCCCCGCTCCAGCGGCATCACGTGGGTGGCGAGGTGAGCCGTCTGCACCTCTCCCCGTTCCATCAGCTGCAGGATCTCGGGGATATAGCGCTGGCCATGCATCTGGGAGCCGCGCAGGGTCAGGTTCTTGTTCATCACCGCGCCGAGCGGGAACTTGTCGACCAGGCCGCCGTACACGCCGAGGACGAAGACGCCGCCGCCCTTGCGGCAGGCGTGCACCGCATCCCGGACGGCTACGCCCCGGTCGGTCTCCAGCCGGAGCTGCTGCTTGACCTGGTCGTAGAGGTACTGCGGGCCGGGACCGTCGGCCTCCATGCCGACCGCCTCGATGCAGATGTCCGGGCCGCGGCCGCCGGTGCGCTCGCGTAGTTCGGCGGCGACGCTGTCGTTCTCGTAGTTGATCGTGTCGGTGCCGATGATGTCCGCGGCCTGCGCCAGCCGTTCCGGCAGCCGGTCGATCACGATCACCCGGTCCGCGCCCTTGAGGAGCGCGGCCCGGGCAGCCATCTGCCCCACTGCGCCCGCGCCCCAGACCGCGACCACGTCGCCGGGCTGGACGCCGATCTGGTCGACCCCGGTCCAGCCGGTCGCGGCCGCATCCGAGGCGAACAGCGCGGTCATGTCGTCGACGCCGTCCGGGATGGTGAACGCGCCGTGGTCAGCGAACGGCACCCGGATGTACTCGGCGTGGCTCCCCGCGTAACCGCCCATGGCATGGGAGTACCCGAAGCAGCCGCCGGGCGCGTAGCCCCACATCGCCTCGGTGATAGCAGGGTTGGGGTTGCCGTTGTCGCACAGCGAGTACAGCTTCTGCTCGCAGTACCAGCAGCGGCCGCAGGCGATAAAGGAGCAGACCACCACCCGGTCTCCGGGCTTGTGACCGCGCACCGCCGAGCCGACCTCGGCGACCTCGCCCATGAATTCGTGGCCAAGGACGTCGCCGGCCCGCATCGCCGGGATGTAGCCGCCCAGCAGGTGCAGGTCAGAGCCGCAGGTAGTGGAGAGCCCGACCTTGACGATGATGTCCTCGGCGTTGAGTACCTGCGGGTCGGGCACGGTCTCGACGGCGAGCTTGTTGACCCCGGTCCAGCACAGCGCTTTCATCTCACAGCACTCCTTCCGAGTGGGCGCGCCTGGTGACGACGTCGAGCAGCTTGCCGCCCGGAGTCGCCGTCCGCCGTCCGGCGGGCCGGGGATCCATTCGCAGCAGCTCACCGGTTTCGATCAGCGCCTTGCTTTCCCGCAGCGCGGACCGGACCGCCTGCCGGGAATCGTTGCCCGCCAGCCGTCCAGGCAAGGCCTTGGCGCCTGACGGCTCCGGTGCGCGCAGCCGCACCGCGATCTCGGTGCCTTTGCCACCCGGGGCCGCGGTGATCCGCACCTCGACCTGGTCGCCGAGTGCGGCCAGGGGGTCGGGCAACTTCCCGTCCGGTGCCACCTCGGCGGCAGGCCTGTTCACGGTCACCGCCCGCCACCGGTTTCGCGGCTCGGCCGGCGAGTCCGCCGCCGTCACGCGAACCCGGCTACGGCGCAGCCGCACGGCGGCCAGCCCGACGGCAGCGCCGGCCGCCGCGACGGCGGCCGCTTTACTAGTGCTCGTCATGTGATGCTCCTTCTCGCCAGCAGGCGATGTCAGCCGCGGGGAACGGGGGAGTACGTGGTCGCCGTACAGGCGGATGGTGCCATTTCTCCCACGACGTCCGTCCATTCCCGGTGCGGTGGGAGGTGGTTACAGGATGGGCTTGCCGCCGGTGACGGCGACGCGGGCGCCGGAGACGTAGCTGGCTTCGTCGGAGGCGAGCATCACGTAGACCGGGGCGACCTCGGCGGGCTGCCCGGCCCGCCCGAGCGGGGCCAGGGAGTCGAAGTTCGCCACTTGGTCCGGCGGCATGGTGGACGGGATGAGCGGGGTCCAGATGGGTCCGGGGGCGACGCTGTTGGCGCGGATGCCGCGCGGCGCCAGCAGCTGGGCGAGGGCCGCGGTCAGGTTGGCGATGCCTGCCTTGGTGACGTCGTAGGGCAGCAGGGTGGGGGTGGGCGCGTCGGAGTTGACCGAGCTGGTCCCGATGATTGACGCGCCTGCTGCCATGTGCGGGAGGGCAGCCTTGGTCAGGTAGAAGAACGCGCTGAGGTTGACGGCGAGGGTCCGGTCCCATTCCTCGTCGGTGATGTCCTCCAGCTTGTCGTGGGTCCGCTGCTGGGCGGCGTTGCTGACCAGGACGTCGATCCGCCCGAATTCGCGGGCGGCGGTGTCGATGACGGTGCGGCAGTGGGCGGCGTCGGCCAGGTCGCCGGGGACGAGTACCGCGGTGCGGCCGGCTTCCTGGACCCAGCGGGCGGTCTCCTGGGCGTCGTCGTGCTCGTCGAGGTAAGAGATGAGCACGTCGGCGCCTTCGCGGGCGTAGGCGATGGCCACGGCGCGGCCGATGCCGCTGTCCGCGCCGGTGATTACCGCGGCTTTGCCGGCCAGCCGTCCCGATCCCCGGTAGCTGTGCTCGCCGTGATCGGGCTGCGGGTTCATCTCACCGGTCCGGCCCGGGGGCTCCTGCTGCTGAGCGGACTGCTCCATGACTTCCTCCAGCGGTTGACTGAAGGGCGCCCGTTACCCGGCCGCCGTCCCTCCACACCACTGCCGCGCATCCCGTCGGCAGCTGGCCGGCCCGCTCCGCCGAAGGGGGACGTTCTGCGCGGGCTCGCCCCGAGCTGGTGGCAGACCGATCTGTCCGGTCGATATGGTTGCAGGTCTGTGTAGTGCCTGGGTCCAGGTGGCCCGATGTCGTCTGCAGGTGACCGTGAGGAGCCATGATGAGCGGGGCGTCCGATGACCTGGTCGGGGCGGTCATCGCGGCCGGCGGGTTCGTCATCCACCTGTCGACCGTGCTCCGCGCGATTACTCGGCCGGACCGGACGCCGGCCTCGCGGGTGGCCTGGATCGCGGCGATCATGTGCCTGCCGGTTCTCGGCGTCGTCGCCTATCTCGTCCTCGGCGAGACCAGCATCGGCCGCAAGCGGGCCCACCGTCTCCGCGACACGGAGAGTCGCCTGTCGGCACCGAGCGGGGCCGGTGCCATGCCCGGCGATCCGGTCGCCGCGACCGTCTCGAACCTGTGCCGCTCGATTAACGGCTTCGGCCCGACACCGGGCAACCGCATCGTGCTGCTGGGCGACCTGGGCGGTTCGCCGGCCGAGCCGACACGCGACTGCGACGCCGCGATCAAGGGGCTGATCGAGGCGTTCGATGCCGCGACCCAGCACATCCACATCAGCTTCTACATCTGGCTCGACGACGACAACGGCGGCCGGGTCGCCGACGCGATCAGCGCGGCGGCGCGCCGGGGCGTGGCCTGCCGGGTCATGGTCGACGCGCTCGGGTCGCACGACTTCGTCCGCGGCCCCCGCTGGCGCCAGTTGCGCGAGGCCGGCGTCCACCTGCTCGCCGCGCTGGAGGACATCCCCCGCCTGGGCCGTTTCGCGGTGGGCCGGGTCGACCTGCGCAACCACCGCAAGCTGGTGGTCATCGACAACCGGATCGCGTTCTGCGGCAGCCAGAACTGCGCCGATCCGCAGTTCCGGGTCAAGGCAAAGTACGCGCCCTGGATCGACGTCCTGCTGCGCTGCGAAGGACCGGTCGTACGCCAGGCCCAGCACCTCTTCCTCACCACCTGGATCGCGGAGACCGGCGAGGACCTCTACGGGCTGCCCGCGGCGGCGCCGGAGCCCGAGCAGCACCCCGAGGGCGTGGTCGCGCAGATGTTCGGCACCGGGCCGACCACGCCCGGCAACGCGATGTCGGACTCCTTCGTTAGCATGCTGTACGCCGCCGAGCACGAGCTGATCATCACCACGCCCTACTTCGTGCCCGATGAGGCCCTGCTCCGGGCACTGTGCGCGGCACCGCGCCGCGGCGTGACCACCACCCTGATCGTGCCCGCACGCAACGACTCCCCGCTCGTCGGCGCCGCCAGCCGCAGCACCTACCCAGACCTGCTCGCCTGCGGTGTACGCCTCTTCGAATACCCGCTGGGCCTGCTGCACACCAAGTCGATCACCCTCGACGCCCGGATCGCCCTAGTCGGCTCGGCGAACATGGACCGGCGCAGCCTGGAACTCAACTTCGAGAACAACCTGCTCGTCCTCGACCCCGGTCTCACCGCGACCATCCGCCAACGACAGCTCGGCTACCTCTCCCAGGCGACCGCCGTCGAAGCTCAAACCGTCGAGGCCCGGCCCTTCCGCACCCGGCTGATCGGCGACGTGATCGGCATGGCCTCACCGCTGCTCTGAACCCGCGGGCGGGACCCTCAATCCCGTGCAGCCTTATGGCGGTTTGCGGCGTCTCTATAGCTGCTGGTACTACCCGCACCCCCGTCCACGGAGGAATTCCATGCCATCTCGCACGTCCGCGGCCCTGACGATCTGCGTGTTCGCGGCCGGTCTCACGGCAGCCGGCTGCTCGGCGAGCAGTTCAAGTAGTTCTTCCGCCGGTCCGTCGGCAACTTCATCGGCGAACCCGGGCTCCACTGCGCACACCGGGAGCACCGGCACGGCAGCCAGCCAAAGCCCAGCGCCGCAAGCACAGGCGGCCGGCACCTGCCAGCCCGCAGACCTGAGCCTCGCCCTCAGAGCCCGCAGCGGGGTTGCGGGTCAGCCGGCGCTCGCGGTAGACCTGACCAACAAGGGCTCGTCCGCTTGCACGATGGAAGGCTTCCCTGGCGTGAACCTGGTCGGTGCGGCGAACGGCAAGCAGGACTACGCCTGGCCGCTGCTCCGCTCGTCCGCGAGCTACTCAAAGGTGACACTGCAGCCGGGCGGGACGGCGCACTTCGACCTCCGGTACCTGCCGGGTGTCTCCGGTGACGGCACCAACCTCGCCGTGGTCAAGATGGTGATCACGCCGCCGAATGCCGACACCCAGGCGGAAGTGACCTGGAACCAGCCCGTGCTCCTGCAGGATGGTGCAACGCATCCGGGCACCTACATCACCCCGGTCATGACCGGCTCCTGAGCTGCCGGAAGGTCAGCCGAACGACACGCGGCTCAGGGCCGTCACCGCCCTGCTGCGCGCTGATCCCGCCAATCCTGCGACGCTGGCCGAATTGGGCCGCAAGGCCGGCGCGAGCGAACGAACCCTCAGCCGCCTGTTCAGCAGCGAACTGTCAATGAGCTTCCATCAGTGGCGCACGCTGCTCCGTATCCAGCGGGCACTGCTCGAACTCGGCGACGGAACCTCGGTGACCGGCACAGCGATGCGACTGGGCTGGTCGAATCCAAGCAGCTTCATCGAGGCCTTCACCGATCTCGACGGCGAGACACCCGGCCGCTACCGGGTAACGGCCCGCCCAGCGCCTGCCGGGTTATAGACGGGGAGGTTCTGCCAGTCGGCCCGCAGGTACTCGGGCACTTCGTTAGCCGGCGCGGTGTCCGGATGCCGGCGGATCATCCACATCGGGACGCCCGCGAAGATTCCGAATACCACCACGGCCGCTACCGCGTAGACCAAGACCAGGATCGGCGTTGTCATCAGTACTATCCCTTCGGCCCGCACTTGTCGGGGGATCGCGGGCTCAGGTACCGATACTGCCTGGCAGATCTGGGCGCATCCGAGACTAAGGCTCTCCAGCCGGTATGAATCCGTGACCTTGCTGTGACGTTTCTCTGAACCGGGCCGCCGCGGCTAGGGCAGCAGGCTGCCGGCGACCTGGGCAATGCCCTGGCCCCAGGCCGTGATCTGTCCTGGCGGCAGGTACGCGGTCCCCGACGTGGCGTGGTCGTCCATCGGGATGGCGATGTACCGCTCGCGACCGTCCGGGCCGATGAAGTACATGACCGAGGTATGCACGATGTCCGCTTCGGGGTTGGGCGCCGCGACCGCGACGTCGTAGCCGCGCCAGGTGGCCTGCAGCGATTTCAGCGGCCCGGTGAAGAAATGCCAGCTGGGAATCGAGCTGAGCTGATGCTCGTTCGAGAACGCCGCGACGTCCGAAACCCGGTTGAAGAACTGGTTGACGTTGACGGCGGCAAAGACGACCTGCCCGGCCGCCTGGCCGAGGTCGTGCTGGGCGTCGACGAATTCCTGAGAGACCAGCGGGCAGATGTCGGTGCAGTGCGGGTCCATGAAGTTGAGGACGACGACCTTGCCGCGCAGGCTGGACAGTGCCAGTGTCCTGCCGTTCTGGTCGGTAAGCCGGAAGCCGGGCGCCCCTCTGACGAGGACGGGGGACAGCCCCATCAGATTGATCGTGGGCAGCGAAACGCTCGCCGGGATACCCGAGGGCCGCTGCCCGGCGAGGCCGGCGGCGTCGTGCCGCCGCCCGGTGACGACCACGGTGACGAGCCCGGCGATGAGAATGACGGCGACCGCGCACGTCGCCGCCACCATCCACGTCCGGCGATTCGGGTCGCTGGATCTCATCGTCGATATCACCTGTCCGGCGTTAGCTCGGCGTCTGGACGAGGTTGCGGCCAGCGTGCTGACGCGCGCCTGAGCCCGCGGTCGAGGGTGGCGCTGAGGCCGCCTTCGCTGCCGGCGATCTGCCGGATGATGACGACCATGGCGGGCAGGGCCCAGAAGTCCCCGCAGACCCACAGGATCGACGCGCCGATCTGCTGGTCGGCGAACGGGGGCAAGGTTACGCCGGGCAGGTGACTGTAAACCGGGTACACCGAGGTCTTGCTGAAGATACTCAGTGCCATGGCCAGCACGATCATCACCACGTTGGTGCCGAAGAGGGCGGCGGCGCGGCTGGTTAGCGGCATCCGGCGGCGGAACGGCGGCGAGGGGACGTACTGCAGCCAGAACAGCAAGCCTACGGCGAGGAAGCTGCCGTGCATCAGCCAGACGTGCACGGCCTGGTTGTTTTCACCCAGGTCGAACAGGGCGGGGACATGCCAGGCGATCATCACCGCGTTGAACAGGATCACCGACACCCAGGGCCGCAGCAGGAACCCGCTGGCCGCGCGCAGCGGCCGGGACCAGCCGCCGGCCAGGACGCTGCGGGTGGCGGCGCGGCCCAGGCGAGCGGGCAGCGCCGCCAGCAGCGGCTGCCAAGGGGCGCCGGCGACGACCAGGGTGGGGACGGCGAACATCAGCAGCAGGTGCTGGATCATGTGCACGAAGAAGTAATCGCCGGCCCAGTAGTCCAGGGGGGACTCGACGGCTAGCAGCAGCACGGCAAGTCCGGCGTAGAAGCACGCCGACCGCAGCCGCCGCTGCCGGGTCCGGTCCGGCCGGGACCGCCGGGCCAGCTGCCGCAGGCCGGCCTCATGCCAGACCACGACCAAGACGGCCAAGACGAGGAACGGGTCGAAGGACCAGTTATTCAGCAGATAGTTCATTGTCTACCGGGCGGACCCGCGGAAAAGGCTGTCCGGGTTTAGCCCTGAGTTTATGCCAGACACGGCGCCTGCTCCTTTCTGCGCGCTGCGGACTTCCCGCGGCAGTGAGCAACCGGACGATATCACTTAAGAATCTCTTTGCCTAGAAACAGAAGGCGACAGGAAAATGATGAAAAAAATATCATCTAAGCTGGGCAGGCTAGGCGGTGCCACGTGGGCGGACAGCGCTGCGCTAGCCGAGGTGAAAAGCTGGTCTATCTGGGCCCGTTGCGCATCCATAGCCTGCTGGTCTCGGCGCAGCTGCGCGGACGTGCTCGCGATCTCGGCTGGCGTCGTGGCGGCTACCTGGCTGGCCGCGTCGCTCTGAACCCGTTGCGCGAGGGGAAAAGCCCAGGTCACCAGGTCGTTCACCGCCCCGTCGAGATGGAAAGAGGCCAGCGACTCCGGAACCTGGTACTGGACTAGGTCCTCCATCTGCATGTTGTTGCCAGGCGAGCAGTTCGCCGTGGCCGTGTTGGCGATCGTCACCGCCGTCTTGACGTCGTGGCTGGTACCGGACTCGATGGCCCGCAGGGCGGTGAGCGAGTCGGTAACCCCTCCCGCACACGACTCGATGTCGGTGGTCAGGTCATTGACCATGCCGCGCAGGTCGACGGCACGCTGCGCGGCGGACGGGCGGTGCGGGATGGCGACGAGCACCAGTCCGGCGACCAGCAACGCGGCGGCGGCCAGCATCCACCTGGGGGTCCGCAGCACGGGCCAGCCGGTAGGCCGATAGGCGGCCCGTGGTGATTTCGCCATGGTCTCTTTCTTTTCTCTCCTAGTTGTCCTTGGTGGACCTTAACGCGATAGTCCAAAGATGTAGGGAGGCCTGAACTTCCGATGAAAAAAATTTCATCTTTCCTGGCGGAACTGTCGCCTTGTGGCGCGCGATGCGAATATGAGGACGTCTTACCCATAGGTACTATCGCCCGGCATCGACCTCCTGCTTACTAGCCGAATGTGAACTTGCCTTCGACTAACGGCGGCCCGTTGCTGCTGCGGGCCTGAGAAGCGAGGTGGTGCGGGTGTCTGTGGCGGCCCGTGCGGCGGCCCTGATCGTCGCCTTTCTCTGCGTATTGGGGCTGGGGATCTTCGTCGCCGTGTACTACCTCGGTTCGGCGACCACGCAGCTGCCGATCGTTCACTACACGGCGTCCGGCGGCCAGGTCAACGTGGTGCTGCAGGAGGATGCGCAGAACGACTCCACCACCAGGCCGGACTGGGTGACCTACTACACCCAGGACCAGGCGACCAAGCAGTGGCTGCACACCACGCTGTTCTCGGTCCCGGCCGGCGCGTTGGTCAACGTGACCATCTACGGCTATGACGGCTGCACGCCGCTGCGGAACAACTACTTCAGCCAGGTGCAGGGCACGCTCGGCGGCACGGTGACGGTCTCGCAGTTCGATGAGCACGGCAAGGAGTACGTGGCCAGCAAGGCGACGTCGCTCATCAACTCGTGGTCGGACTGCAACGTGGGGCACTCATTCGCAATCCCTGAGCTGGGCGTATTCGTACCGGTGGCTTCCCCGAACGCCCAGCTTTCGGCGAACAACCTGTGCTCGTCCTCGCCGTGTACCCCGGGTGGCAACCCCTATGCGGTCGAGACGTTCAGCTTCATGTCCCCCAAGGCGACGGGCACGTACCGCTGGCAGTGCTTCGTCCCCTGCGGCGGCGGATACCTCGACGGCAACAGCGGCCCGATGTCAACTTTGGGATGGATGATGGGTGAGATGGACGTGGTGTCCGCATGAGCGTGGCCGGCACCCCAGCCGCAGACGGCGCGAGCGCGCCGCCTGAGCCCAGGCACGGCTTGCGCCTGCTCACCGGCTGGCTCGCCCTGTCGGTTCCCGCCTGCCTCGTCATCTGGTTCGTCTGGTACCCGCACCTGCCGCCGGGCCGGATGTCCGCCGCTGCGCAGCACCAGCAGTTCGATATCGCGGTGCTGGCGGTCACCGCGGCGCCGGTGATCATCGGGGTCCTGCTGTACTTCGCCTACGCGATCGTGGTCTGGCGGGCCAGGCCGGGAGACGAGAGCGACGGCCCGGCGATCTACGGCAACACCAAGATTCAGGCAACGTGGATTATCGGTACTACCGCGATCGTGCTCTTCCTGTTCGTGTTTGGCACCGTCGAGCTCGTCGGTCCGGCCGGCGCGGGGGCGGGCGAGGGCCCGTCGCCGATCTGGAAGCTGACCGGAACCCAGGCGGCAACGTGGACTCCGGGCGGGAACGACCTGCTTCAGGTCCAGGTGATCGGTCAGCAGTGGGCCTGGACCTACCGCTATCCGCAGTTCGGCGGGATGGAATCCACGGCACTGGACCTGCCGGCGGACACCCCGATCGAGTTCCACGTGACCTCGCTGGACGTGATCCACAACTTCTGGCCCTACCTGCTCGGCGTGAAGGCAGACGCCAACCCGCAGGTGGACAACGTGGCGTACACGACCGTGAAGACAACGGGCGGCTTCATCGTCCGCTGCGATGAGCTCTGCGGCCTCTGGCACGGCGCCATGACCACCAGCGGCACCGTCCTCACGCAGAGCGGGTTCCAGACCTGGGCGACCGGGGTGCAGGCCAGGGAACAGTCGGACGGGGTGCTCACCGCCCTGCCGGCGTACGCCCTGACCTACGACCCCACGGTGATTCCCCAGCTCGGCAAGAACATCGTCCAGATTGACGGCATCACCGGTGCCGCAGGCTACTACTACGGGTCCGCTGACCCGGTGACGCCGTGAGGCACCGCCTGCCGCTGGCCGCGGCACCCGTTCTGTCCGTCATGAAGCCGGTTAAGGGGTAACAGGATGGCCATCAAGATCCTGCCGGAGCGAGCGGAGCCCGGGGGCCGTGATCCCGAGATCGTCGGAGCCAGGCACCCGTGGTGGCGGCGCCCCGGAGTCCCGGCCGGGGTGGTCGGAGCGGTGGCGGGATACTTCCTCGGTCACTGGCTCGGCAACTTCCTCGGCGGCGGGTACGACCGCAGCTCCCTGTCGGACACCAACGATGTCGCCATCGTGCTCGGCTACGCCGCCGCCGTGCTCGGCTGGCTGGCTGGCCTGGGCGTGTTCAACGACCTGTTCCTGATGATGCTGGGCAAGCCCGTGCGCGAGGAATCCCGGCTGCTCAGAGTGCAGGAGCCGGGCGTGGGCAAGTACTTCAGGTACACGCTCGACCACAAGGTAGTGGGTATCCAGTACCTGTACGGGATGATCGTCTACTTCCTGACCGGCGGGCTGTTCGCCATGGCGATCAGGAGCGAGTTGCTGTCACCGTCGTACCACCTCATCGGCCCCCAGCAGTACCTGATGGTGGTCGGCGAGCACGGCACGATGATGATGATGATGATGTCGTCGGTCATCCTGGGCCCGTTCGGCCAGTACTTCGGCCCGCTGCTGATCGGGTCGAAGCGGGTCGCGTTCCCGCGGCTGGAGGCGCTCGGGTTCTGGCTCACCGTGCCGGCCTACGTCATCCTGCTGTCCGCCGTGCTGATGGGCGGGTTCTCCACCGGCTGGACCGGTTACGAGCCACTGGCCACCCAGGCGACGCAGGGCGAGGACGCCTACTTCTTCGCGTTCGGCCTGATGGGCATCTCGATGGTCCTGGCCGGCTTCAACCTGATCGTCACGGTCATCAACTACCGGGCGCCCGGCATGCGCTGGAGCAGGCTCCCGATGTTCGTCTGGTCGATGTTCACCGTGTCCTTCCTGCAGGTGCTGGCGGTGCCGGTGCTGATCGGGGCGTGCTACATGGCGCTCGAAGACCGGACTTTCCAGACCGCGTTCTTTGCCAACCAGCTCGGCGGCAGCAGCTTCTTGTACGAGGACCTGTTCTGGTTCTTCGGCCACCCCGAGGTGTACATCCTGGCGCTGCCCGGCTTCGGGGTCATCTCGGAGATAATCTCCGTCTTCTGCCGAAAACCGCTGTTCGGGTACAAGGTCTCGGTGGCCGGCATGGTCGGGGTCGGCCTGGCGTCCTTCCTCGTCTGGCAGCACCACCTGTTCGACAGCGGGATCAACCCGGACATGCGGCCGCTGTTCATGCTGACCACGGAAATCATCTCGATCCCGACCGGGTTCATCTTCCTCGTCGCCATGGGGACGTTCTGGAAGGCCAGGATCAGGTTCTCCATCCCGATGCTGTTCGCGCTGGCCTTCTACTTCAACTTCCTGTTCGGCGGCATCAGCGGCGTCTTCTTGTCGGACGTTCCCGCGGACACGACCGAGCACGGCTCCTTCTTCGTGATGGCGCACTTCCACTACACGATCATGGGCGGCCTGATCTTCGCGTTCTTTGCCGGCATCTACTACTGGCTGCCGAAGATGACCGGGATCAAGCTGAACGAGAGGCTCGGCAAGCTCCACTTCTGGACCATGTTCATCTTCTTCAACACCACCTTCCTGCCGTTGTTCGCGCTGGGCATGCTGGGCATGCCGCGCCGGGTGTTCGAGTACGCGCGCAACCTGGAGACACTCAACGACTGGGTCTCGATCTCGGCGTTCTGCCTGGGCGTCTCGGTCCTCATCTTTGTGATCAACTTCGTCATGTCGATGACGTTCTGGCGGACACCCGAGGTCGGCAACCCCTGGCGGTCCCGGAGCCTGGAGTGGCAGCTTCCCTCGCCGCCGCGGGCCGACAACTTCCGGCGGGTACCGGTGATCCTCGCCAGCCCGTACGACTACGGCGTGCCGGACGCGCTCCCGGTTGCCGACTTCAACCCGCCGCCCGGTGTCATCGGCAGCGCCTACGCGCCGGCCAGCGGACGAGTGGAGGGTTAGGCCATGACTGATGCGATTGCGGAGTCGTCGACTGAGATCGCGGCGCAGGCTGAGGACGAAGGCTTCTACCACGAGTCCGCGCTCAACGCGGCCTGGACGGGGTCCCGGCTGGCGATCGGCGGACTGACGTTCCTCTTCGGCTGTTTCGCGTTCGCCTACTTCTACCTTCGTTCGCTCAATTCGTCCGGCCGGTGGCAGGGATCGGGCTACGTGCACCCGTCGCTGTGGATGGGCACCACCATCATGTTCCTGACGGTGATCAGTGCCGGCGTCCACTACTTCGGGCTGGAGCGGATCAAGGCCGGGCGCCAGAGTGTCTGGCAGATCGGCGCGCTCGTCGCCATGGCCCTCGGCCTGGCGGCCGTCGCGATGCAGATCTACCAGCTCACCGACCTGCCCTTCCCGCCCGGCAGCTCGGGCTACGCGAGCGTCTTCGTCGGCTTTTACCCCGTGTTCCTTGCTATCCAGCTCGCCGCGCTGCTCTGGCTGGAAATCCTGCTCGCCCGGTCCCGGTTCATCCCGGCCATGTCGTTCGTCGAGCAGCCGCCGACCATACCCGGAACCTACATGGTGCAGCGGTTCCAGGCCTCGCTGAGCGCCTTCTCGGCGGTCTGGAGCTACCTGGCACTGGTCGCGGTGGTTTTCTGGCTCCTTTTCTATGCCCTGTAGGGCGTCGTGAGCCGAAGAAGAAAAGGAAGAAGGAATCTCGAGTGAGCTACGGCGCCTGGAGCTTTGGCGGGTCGATACTGACCTTCGCGTTCCCCATGCTTCTGTTCATCGTGGTGGCGGCCTACCTGTACGTCCTGTACACCAAGCCGACCGTCGTGCCGGGGCACCGTACTTCCCCCGTGCAGCGTCCGGTGTCCCACACCGCGATCCCGGGTAGCCCGGCGGCCCACCAGGTTGGGGTCAATCTGCTGGGGCGGGCCCCGGTCGAGCCGGGAG
>DASWUW010000192.1:0-4149 GCA_036406335.1 Trebonia sp. | reverse complement strand
GGCGCAGCACGCAGGCGGGCCAGGCAGTTCTCCCGGCCCCGGCTATCGTTTTGTCGCCGCCGTCTTCACCGTCCAGCCAGTCAAAGGCGTCCCGCGGGCGGAAGACGCGGCCGCTGACGCTGTCATCATCGGCAGCAACGGCCACCAGTACACCTCGGTGCGGGAGCCAGTCGCCGGCTACGCGGACTTCGGCCCTGGCCTGATCCACGTGGCCAGGGGTGCAACGGTCACCGGGGCTGTGCTGTTCGAGGTGGACCGGGGGTCAAGGTAGCCCGCATCGACTGGACAGGGGGCGGGCTCAAGGGCACGGTTCAATGGCGTGCGGCCAAGTAGCCAGCAGTGCAGGCTACGTGGCCGGGCGGCAGCTCGTCAGAAGGTCATGGGTGCCCCGACCTTCCGCACCGGCGGCAGGTGAAGCCGATGCGGGTTTCCGCACAAGTTCCGCAGAGCCCGGCGGCGGTAACCCGACCCAGGTTATGGACTCAGTGGAGCAGGAACGAGGACGACTGAACCCGGTCGCTAACCTGTCTCCATGCCGCCTGAATCACCTGATACCGAAGTAACTGAGCGAGTCCGCCTCGCCTGGGATGAGCTGCTGGCTGCGGCGTCCGCCGCCGGCTACGCGGTCCGTGAGCTGGTCCGCCCGCCCGCCAGCGCGCAGCAGGTGGCGGAGGCCGAGGCCGCTGTCGGGCGTCCGCTCCCGGTTGACCTGGCGGCCCTCTACCAGCGGTCCGACGGCCAGGTGGACTGGGTCGAGCTCATCGGCGACGACGTCCCGGCCCGGCCACGGGGACGGTGGGTCACCTCGCTGTTCGGCGGCGGCTGGACGTTCAACGACCTCTCCGTGCTGCTCCGCGAGTATCAGGGCTGGGCCGACATCCGGGCTCATTACAGCCCGGACGAGCTGGCCGATGACTTCGACGACGCGGTCGAGGTGCGAGGCGATGACCCGGTCAAGCCTCTGTACACCAGCGCCGACTGGATCCCGTTCGCCACCGACGGCGGCGGGAACTCGCTCGCCGCCGACCTGGCCCCGGAGCCGGGCGGCCACCTGGGCCAGGTCATCGTCATCGGGTCAGACGAAGACCAGCGCCGGGTGATCGCGCCCAGCGTGCTCGCGCTGCTCGGGCTGTGCGCGGCCAGGCTGCGAACCCCGGGCCTGGCCGCCGATGCGGGAGAAGACGGGGTCGCGCTGTACTCGCTGGAGGACTGAGCATTCGGCTGCTCCTCTCGCCTAACGTGCGATTCGGCCGAGGAGGCACAGCCGCCCGTCAGCTACCGGACCCTCGCATAGGCGCGCATCTGTCCGGCCGTCTGCTCGAGTTCGGCTGCCTCTGCGGCAGGCGTGCGTTGCTGAGTCCGCTGTGTGCGGCCGTCGGGCTGCGCAAGAAGCGCCGCAGCATGGCCGCGAGCAGTCCTTCCGGCAGAGTCCGCAGTGCGGCGAACCCGCCAGGGACGGCAGGCGTCGGCATGGCGGCCAGCCCGGGCGGCACCGCGAACGCGGCGTGCGTCTTGAGCCAGGCATTCATCTGCGGCTCGGCCTTGGCGTTGATCCCGGCGGTGCGGAACGCCCGCACGACCTGTTCCAGTCGCGGGGTGGCACGGCCGCCGGGTTCGCCGACCGGCATCGGGACCCGGCGGGTCAGGAAGCTGGCCGGGCGGTAGCGGACCCGGATCCTCGACGCGGTCGGGTACCACTTCGGCTCGAAGGCGGAGCTCCTGGCCGCGGTCGCCCGCCGCGTGACCGAGCCCGTCACCGCCGCGCAGTGCGCCGGGCTCGACCGGCTGCTCGCCCGGACCCCGGACCCGTCGGCTGCCGAACTGGTGGCGGCATTCGCGGGGCCGCTGTTCGACGAGATGCCGGCCGGCGACGAGGGCGGCGCCCGGACGTCCCGGCTGATCGTGACGATCATCACCGACCCGGCTGAGGAAGTGCGCAGCTGGACCGGCCCGGCCGAGGACACGGTCCGCGATCGCTACCTGGCGGCCTTCGGGCGCGCACTGCCCGGCCTTTCCACCGACGAGCTGTGGTTCCGGATGCGGGGATCCTCGCCGTGGTGGCCGTGGACCGCATCGAGGTCTACAACCAGCCCACCGCGGGCTGCGTGACCCCGGTAGCGGGCGAGGCAGCCCGGCGCTGGGCGATCACGTTCCTGGCGGCAGCGATGAGCGCACCACCGACCGGGCCTGACGACTCGAAACGGTCCGCACGCGGCATAGTCACTGGAGAGCGGACTGAAGCCGTCGGGGCCGGCCGGGGATTGTGGCTAAGCTGCCGGCATGACGGGTATCCAGCCAGAATTGTGGGTTGACCGCGCCGCCGCGGCGGTCGCGTTCTACGAGGCCGCGTTTGGCGCGCGGGTGCTGCACCGGGTGGGCGAGGGCGATGAGATCGTCGCTCAGCTGGCGGTCGGGGACGCCGCCTTCTGGGTTTCCTCCGGCGGGGCGGACGGGCCGCGGTTCAGTCCGCGGGCCATCGGCGGCGCGACCGGCCGGATTCTCCTGGTGACGGATGAACCGGACGCGGTGTTCGCGCGGGCGGTTGCGGCTGGCGCTACCTCGGCGTCCGCGGTGTCCGAGGAGCACGGGTGGCGGCTAGGGCGGCTGCTGGATCCGTTCGGGCATGAATGGGAGGTTGGACGGCCGCTGGGGGCATGGCCGCCGGCCTGACGGCCGTCTCGGCGGCCGGGTCCGCGCCCTCCAGGCGGGCTCCCGTTTTCCGCTTGGCAACGTGGTCCGACCCGCGGTCCGTGACTCCGGGCCCGGTATCGGCCCGGCCCAGGATCCTTTCCGCTTCGACTCGGAGGGCGCCAGGAACCATCCAGCCATGCCCTCGACCTGGTGCTCGTCGGCCACGGTGTCATGACTGCGGTCACTTGTGTCACGTCAGAAATGGTCAGAGGACTATTGCGGAAATTTGTGGGTGTCAGGGCGCCTCTGAAGCTCCACAATGCCAAGAAGCTACGCAATAATTCCGCGGCTAGGAGGAACAGCAGCCGAATGCGACGGCCTCGCAAGCCCGCCGCGCCTCATTAGACCCTTGCGTTGACAGCGTTGGGGCCTGGCCGCGGGCGGGGCACTGAGGGGGCGACACCCCTGTCGTTCCCGCCCGCGGGGGCGCTCCGGGTCCCGCTTGCCGGAGCGCGAGGGAAGAGCGCCGGCCGTGAAGAGGGGATTCGGGCCGGGCTCATGGTGGTCTGCCAGTCGCTGAACTGGCCCTGGGCCAGCCGCAGGAGCGTAAGGGGGGCCGCTCAGGCAAGTCCGGGGACCCTCCCCAGCAAGGAACCGGGGTACGATCATTACCGCACATCTTGTACGGTCGTCAACGTACAGTAGGGTTTCGGCCGAGTCAACTCGGGGGGACGCGGCCCGTAATTGCTGGTAAATAAGGGTTAAGTTGGTGACCATGACGGCGCAGGCAGACGGCGGGCCGGAGATTACCGACGGGCGGCCGGAAACTCCGGCAACCGGACCGGACCGGGTACCCACTCCGCTGCAGCGCCTGATCTACGAGCGGCTGCAGGAGCGGAAATGGTCCTACGGCGAGGTCGCCCGCCGCGGCGGCCTGCCCCGGTCTACCGTCTATACCCTCGCCACCACGCGCAACCTGGTGCGGCCCCCGCGCCCGGCCACCATCGACGCGCTGGCCCGGGGACTGGACGTGCCGGTCTCCGCGGTCCGGGCCGCCGCCGCCGCGTCCACCGGGCTGCACTACTACGACGAGGCGCCGTCCGGGGAGCACGGTCCCGGCGACCAGGAACGGGACCTGCTGATCGCCAGCATCGACGAGCTGACGCCGGAGGACCGGCGGCACGTGGCGGCGCTCGTCGAGTCGCTGCGCCGGAGGCAGCCGCAGGCGCCGGCGGACGGCTAGCGCCGCCCGTAAGAGCAGCGGACGACGAAATCCCCGGCAAGGCGGCCCGCTCCGCCTTACCGGGGATGATCGCCGTAACGGCATTCTCAGGCGCTAGTGGCAGGAAAGCTTGGGGTTGATGCCGACGTAGTTAAGCGGGCCGGCCAGCACGGTCACGACGACCGTCCCGGCGGAGGCGCAGCTGACCTTGTCGTTGAAGTAGTTACGCTGAGCGCACGCGATAAGCCCGATAACCAGCCAGATCACCAGAATCACAGAGCCGATTCTCATGGGGG
>DASWUW010000191.1:0-7208 GCA_036406335.1 Trebonia sp. | reverse complement strand
GCCGGCACCCCGGAGGCGTTCTGGGACCTGCGCGCCGCGGGCGGCGACGCGGTCGGCGGGTTCCCGGCCGACCGGGGCTGGGCGGCGCTGGGCGCGGACCCGGCCCGGGTCCGGGGCGGCTTCGTGTACGACGCGGCCGAGTTCGACGCCGCGTTCTTCGGCATCTCCCCGCGGGAGGCCGCGGCCATGGACCCCCAGCAGCGGCTGCTGCTGGAAACGTCCTGGGAAGCACTCGAACGGGCCGGGATCGACCCCCAGGCGCTGCGCGGCTCGGCTACCGGCGTGTTCGCCGGCGCGGCCTTCTCCGCCTACAGCCTGGGCGCGCCGGACACCGGCAGCGAGGGCTACCTGCTGACCGGCACTGCCACCGCGGTCATCTCCGGCCGCGTCTCCTACACGCTCGGCCTCGAAGGACCCGCGGTCACGGTCGACACCGCCTGCTCCTCCTCCCTGGTCGCGCTGCACCTGGCCGCCCAGGCGCTGCGCTCCGGCGAGTGCACGATGGCGCTGGCCGGCGGCGTCGCGGTGATGGCGACCCCCGGTGCCTTCGCCGAGTTCGACAAGCAGCAGGGGCTCGCGGCCGACGGCCGCTGCAAGGCCTTCGGCGCCGAAGCGGACGGGATCGGCTGGAGTGAGGGGGCCGGCGTCCTGGTCCTGGAGCGACTGAGCGACGCCCGCCGCCACGGCCGCCGGGTGTTCGCCCTGCTCACCGGCAGCGCGGTCAACCAGGACGGCGCGAGCAACGGCCTCACCGCCCCCCACGGCCCGTCGCAGCAGCGGGTGATCCGGGCCGCGCTGGCCAGCGCCCGGCTGTCGCCCGCGGACGTAGACGCGGTCGAGGCGCACGGCACCGGGACCGTGCTCGGCGACCCGATCGAGGCCCAGGCCGTGATCGCGGCCTACGGCCAGGGCCGCCCGGACGGCCGGCCGCTCTGGCTGGGCTCGGTCAAGTCCAACATCGGCCACGCCCAGACCGCGGCCGGAGTGGCCGGCGTGGTGAAGATAGTGCTGGCCCTCCAGCACCAGGAACTGCCGCCCACCCTGCACGCGGCCCAGCCGTCGGCCCACGTGGACTGGTCCGCCGGGGCGGTGCGCCTGCTCACCGAGGCCGTTCCCTGGCCGCTCGCGGACGGCCGCCCGCGCCGCGCCGGGGTGTCGGCGTTCGGCATCAGCGGCACCAACGCCCACGTGATCATCGAGGAAGCCCCGCCCGCCGCGGGCCCGGCTCCCGCCGCGGACCCGGCCCCCGCGAGCGGCCAGGACACTGCCCCGCTGGCCGAGCCCCCCCTGACCTGGCTGCTGTCGGCCCGCAGCGAAGCCGGCCTGCGGGCGCAGGCCGGGCGGCTGGCGGACTGGACCCGGACCTGGCCGGACCTTGACCCGGCCGATGTCGCCTGGTCACTGGCGACCACCCGGTCTGTTTTGGACCAGCGGGCCGTGCTCACCGCGGCGACCGGGCCGGAGCTGACGGGCCGTCTGGCCGCGCTGGCGGCGGGGGAGTCCGCCGCCGGGATCGTGGCCGGCCCGGTGCCGCCGAACGCGCGCGGCCGGGTGGGCTTCCTGTTCGCGGGCCAGGGCTCGCAGCGGGCCGGGATGGCGGCCGGGCTGCACGCGGCGAGCCCGGTGTTCGCGGCGGCGTTCGACGCGGCGACGGAGATCTTGGAGGGGCTGCTGGGCGTGCCGGTGGCCGAGGTGGCCCTGGGCACGGGCCCGGACGGAGCCCGGGACCAGCGGGCGGACCAGACGCTGTTCGCCCAGCCGGGGCTGTTCGCCCTGCAGGCGGGCCTGGTCGCGCTGCTCGAGGCCTGCGGGATTACCCCCGCCGCGGTGGCCGGTCACTCGGTGGGCGAGGTGGCGGCGGCGTACGCGGCGGGGGTGCTGTCGCTGGGGGACGCCTGCGCGCTGGTGGCGGCCCGCGCCCGGCTGATGCAGGGGCTGCCGGCGGGCGGCGCGATGTGCGCTGTCGCTGCCCCGGAGGCCGAGGTGGCCGCGGTGCTGGCGGAGGCGGGCGCGGCCGGCAATACCGGAATGGCGGCCGGGGCAGGCGTTGCCGCTGGCGGTGCGGGGCTGGCGGCGGTGAACGGCCCGGCGGCGGTGGTGGTCTCCGGGGACGAGGCCGGGGTCCGTCAGGTCGAGCGGGTGTTCTCTGGCCGGGGGGTGCGGACCCGGATGCTGCGGGTTTCGCATGCGTTCCACTCCGCGCGGATGGACCCGGTGCTAGCCGAGCTGGACCAGGCGGCAGCGGGCCTGGCCCACGCCGCGCCCCGGGTGCCGTGGGCCGGCGCGCTGGACGGCGAGCTGGTCACCGCTCCGGAGCCGGGTTACTGGGCGCGGGCGGTGCGGCGGCCGGTGCGGTTCGCCGACGCGCTCACCGCCCTGGCGGAGCACGAGATCACCGCCTTCATCGAGATCGGACCGGACGGCACGCTGTCCGCGCTCGGGCCGGCCGTCCTCGAGGCGGCTGCCGCTCGCGACGACAGCGGGGGCCCTGACTCGGTTTTCATCCCGGTGCTGGGCAAGGACCATCCGGCGGCCCAGAACGTGGTCGCCGCGCTCGCGGCGGCCCACGTCGCGGGCGTGCGCGTCGCCTGGTCCCGGGTCCTGCGGCCCGGCCGCCCGGTCGAACTGCCCACCTACGCGTTCCAGCGGCAGCACTACTGGACGCAGACCGCCCCGGTGGGCGGGGGCGGAGGCGCGGTGCCCGCGGCGGGCGGCCGCGACGGCGCCGCGACGGCGGCTGAGGCCCGCTTCTGGGCCGCCGTCGAAGACGGCAGCCTGCCGCAGCTGGCGGACACGCTCGCGCTCGACGACGAGCAGCGCCTCAGCGACCTGGTGCCCGCGCTGGCATCCTGGCGGCGCCGGGAACGGGCTGAGTCCGCGACGTCCGGCTGGCGCTACCGCGCCACCTGGACCCCGGTGACGGCCTCCCGGCGGGCGGCCCTGTCCGGCCCCTGGCTCGTCGTGGTACCGGAGACCGGGCCGGAGAGGGCGGCCGCGGCCGCGCTGGCGGCCGAGTGCGCGGCCGCGCTTCGGGCCGGCGGCGCGCAACCGCTGCTGATGACGGTCGGCCCCGACCGGACCGGGTCGGCCGACCAGCCGGTGTTGGCCGGCCGGACAGTGCTCGCCGCGCAGGTTGACGAGCTGCTGGCCGACCTAGACGTCCCCGTCGCCGGGGTGCTGTCCCTGCTGGCGCTGGACGAGAGCCGGCTGCCCGGCTTCCCCGGCCTGCCGGCCGGCCTGGCCGCCACCCAGAGCCTGATCCAGGCCCTCGGCGACCACGGCCTGACGGCACCGCTGTGGGTGCTGACCCAGGGCGCGGTCGCCGCGCTGCCCGGTGAGACCCTGACTCGCCCGGTGCAGGCGCAAGTCTGGGGCCTGGGCCGGGTCGCGGCCCTGGAGCACCCTGAGCGCTGGGGCGGCCTCATCGACCTGCTCCCCGCCTCCGCCGGGCCCGCGCTGTCCGGGCGCGCGGCCGACCTGCTCTGCCAGCTGATCGCCGCGCCCCGGCCCGGGAACGGGCCCGCCGAAGGGGGCCCTGCCGAGGACCAGGCCGCCATCCGCCCGGCCGGCCTGCTGGTCCGGCGGCTAGCCCGCGCCCCGCAGCCGCGCGCTGCCGTACGCCCCTGGAAACCCCGGGGCACGGTGCTGATCACCGGCGGCACCGGCTCGATCGGCGGCCACCTGGCCCGCTGGCTGGCGGGACGCCAGGTCCCGCGGGTAGTCCTCACGTCCCGGTCCGGCCCGCAGCCGGGGGCCGCGGCCCTGGCGGCCGAACTGGCCCGGGCCGGCGTGACCGTGTCGGTCACCGCCTGCGACGCGGCCGACCGCGCCGCCCTGGACAGCCTGCTGACGCGGATCGCCGCCGACGGCCCGGCGCTGACCGCGGTCTTCCACGCTGCCGGGGCCGGCCTCGGCGGCCCGCTCGACGCCGCCACCCTGGCCGACCTGTCGGCCGTACTCGCAGCCAAGACGGTCGGCGCGGCCAACCTCGACGAGCTCACCGCCGGGCTGAACCTGGAGGCGTTCGTCCTGTTCTCCTCGGTGGCGGCGACGTGGGGCAGCGGTCACCTGCACGGTTACGCGGCGGCCAACGCCTACCTGGACGCCCTGGCCGAGCACCGCATCGCCCGCGGCCTGCCCGCTACCTCGGTGGCCTGGGGGCTGTGGGACGGCGGCGGCATGGGCCAGGGCGCGGGGGGCGCCCAGCTGCAGCGCCTCGGCCTGCGGGTGATGAACCCGGAGCTGGCCATCGGGGCGCTCGCCCAGGCGCTCGACGCGGGGGAGGGACTGCTCACGGTGGCCGACGTGGACTGGGCCCGGTTCACCCCGCCGTTCACCGTGCGCCGGCCAAGCCCGCTGATCCAGGCGCTGCCGGACGCCCGGCAGGCCCTCGCCGCCGCGACGGCGCCCGCGGCCGCCGGCCCCGGAGCCAGCCCCGAGTTCGCCCGCCAGCTGGCCGGCCTGCCCCGGACCGGGCAAGAACGGCTGCTAACCGACCTGGTCCGGACCGAGGCCGCCGCGGTCCTCGGCCACTCCTCGGCCGCCGCGGTCGAGCCGGGCCGGGCGTTCAAGGACATGGGCTTCGACTCGCTGACCGCGATCGAGCTGCGCAACCGGCTGAAGGCCGCCACCGGGCTGCCACTGCCGCCGACCCTGGTCTTCGACTACCCGGCCCCCGTCGCGCTCGCCCGGCACCTGCGGGTCCTGCTCACCGGGGACAGCGCGGACAGCACGGCCGCCGTCTCCGGCGCCGGCCCGGCCGACGAGCCGATCGCGATCGTCGGCCTCGGCTGCCGGTTCCCCGGCGACGCCAGCTCACCCGAGAAGCTCTGGGACCTGCTGGCCGCGGGCACCGACGCCATCGGCGGCTTCCCCGCCGACCGGGGGTGGGCGCTACCCGATGCGGCCAGTGCGTTCACGCCGGCCGGCGGGTTCGTATACGACGCGGCCGAGTTCGACGCGGAGTTCTTCGGGATCTCCCCTCGCGAGGCGCTGGCCATGGACCCGCAGCAGCGGGTCCTGCTCGAGGTGGCCTGGGAAGCACTAGAGCGGGCCGGCATCGAGCCCGGGTCGCTCCGCGGCGCCCCGGTCGGCGTGTTCGCCGGCGCGGCGGCCTCCGGCTACGGGACCGGTCCGCAGGCCGACGAGGGGCTGCAGGGCTACCTGCTGACCGGCAACATCTCCAGCGTCATCTCCGGACGGGTCGCCTACGCCCTCGGCCTGGAGGGCCCCGCCGTCACGATCGACACCGCCTGCTCCTCCGCGCTCGTCGCCCTGCACCTGGCGGCCCAGGCGCTGCGCGCGGGCGAGTGCACGATGGCGCTCGCGGGCGGGGTCACGGTGATGGCCACCCCGGGTGCCTTCGCCGAGTTCGCCGTCCAGCAGGGCCTGGCCGCCGACGGACGCTGCAAGGCGTTCGGCGCCGCTGCCGACGGTACCGGCTGGGCCGAAGGCGCCGGGATCCTGGTCATCGAGCGGCTGTCCGACGCCCGCCGCCACGGCCACCCGGTCCTGGCGGTGGTGCGCGGCACCGCGGTGAACCAGGACGGCGCCTCCAACGGCCTGACCGCGCCGAACGGGCCGTCACAGCAGCGGGTCATCCGGGCCGCGCTGGCCCAGGCCGGCCTGGGCCCGGCCGACATCGACGCGGTGGAAGCGCACGGTACCGGGACCGCGCTCGGCGACCCGATCGAGGCCCAGGCCCTGCTGGCCACCTACGGGCAGGAGCGGCCGGGCGACCAGCCCCTCTGGCTCGGCTCGGTCAAGTCGAACTTCGGGCACACCGCGGCCGCCGCCGGCGCGGCCGGGCTGATCAAGATGGTGCTCGCCCTCGGCCACGGCGAACTGCCCCGCACCCTGCACGCCGACGAGCCGTCCCCCCACGTGGACTGGTCGCCCGGCACCGTCCGGCTGCTGACCGAGCCGGTGCCCTGGCCCGCGGCCGGCGGCCGCCCGCGCCGGGCTGGCATCTCGGCCTTCGGCATCAGCGGTACCAACGCCCACGTCATCATCGAGGAGCCCCCGCAGGCGACCGTCCCGGCGCGAGCAGTCAGGGGTCCTGAGCGCGCGGAGGCGAGCGGCGAAACTCTTGTGCTTTCCGCGACTGCCGGCGTGACCGCGTGGCCGGTGTCGGGGCGGTCCGCGGCCGGGCTGTCCGCCCAGGCGGCCCGCCTGAGCGGCTGGGCCGACGAGCACCCGGACCAGTCCGAGACCGACATCGCCTGGTCGCTGGCGACCACCCGGTCGGCGTTCGGGCAGCGGGCGGTCGTGACCGCGGCGGCAACCGCCGGCCAGCCGGGAGACCTGCGGACGAGCCTGGCCGCGGGGCTGGCCGCGCTGGGCGCGGGGCAGCCGTCGCCGCTGGTGACGACGGGAACGGCCGCGCCCGGCGGGACCGGGCCGACGGTGTTCGTTTTCCCCGGCCAGGGCGGTCAGTGGGCCGGGATGGGGCTGGAGCTGCTGGACGTCAGCCCGGTCTTCGCGGCGCGGCTGGCGGAATGCTCGGCCGCGCTGGCCCCCTATACAGGCTGGCGGGTCGAAGACATGCTGGCCGACGAGTCTGCCCTGGAGCGGGTAGACGTGGTCCAGCCGGCGCTGTGGGCGGTGATGGTGGCCCTGGCGGCGGTCTGGGAGGCGGCCGGGGTCGTCCCCGACGCGGTCGCCGGGCACTCGCAGGGCGAGATCGCCGCCGCGGTGGTCGCGGGCATCTTGTCGCTCGACGACGCGGCCAGGGTCGTGGCGCTGCGCTCGCGGGCACTGACGGCGCTGGCCGGGCGGGGCGGCATGGTCTCGGTGGCCGAGCCGGCCGGCACGGTGCGCGAGCGGCTGACGGAATGGGACGGGCGGCTGACGGTCGCGGTGGTGAACGGTCCCGGCGCGACCGTGGTGTCGGGCGACCCGGGCGCGGCCCGGGAGTTCGCCGCCGCGTGCGAGCACGACGGTGCGCGGGCCCGGGTGCTGCCGGTGGACTACGCGTCGCACGGGCCGCAGGTCGAAGCGCTCGAGCAGGAGATCCTGGCCGCGCTGACCGGGATCGTCCCGGGCCCGGCGCTGGTGCCGATGGTGTCGGCGATGACCGGCGAGTGGCTGGCCGGGCCGGAACTCGGCCCGCGGTACTGGTACGGGAGCCTGCGGGCGCCGGTGGAGTTCCAGCGCGCGGTGGAGGTGCTGGCCGGGGACGGGTTCCGGGTCTTCCTGGAAATGTCACC
>DASWUW010000190.1:0-7521 GCA_036406335.1 Trebonia sp. | reverse complement strand
GAGCGGGCGATGAGCGTCTTGCCCAGGCCCGGCAGGTCCTCCAGCAGCACGTGCCCGCCGGCCAGGATCCCGACCAGGACCAGCTCGAGCGTGCGGCGGCGGCCGACGACCGCCAGTTCCAGCTCGTCGAGGATGGCCTTGGCCGTGCGCGCGGTCTCTTCCGGGGTCACAGCTGCTCCAATCGGGTGATCAGCCGGGTCAGGGTCCGGCGGGGAATGCCGTTGCGCGTCCGCGTGCGCTCGCCGGCGTCCAGGGTCTGGGCCGGGTCGATCCAGGGCCACAGGCGCTCGTCGCCCCGGGTCCGGCAGAAGGCCTTCCGGGCCTGGTCGGGCTGAGTGTAGAGGTTGACCGCGTGCCGTTCCGCCAGCCGGGCGGCGAGGACGTGCTCGAGCGCGGGGCGCAGGTCCGACTCGTACATCGGGCGGCTGCTGAGGCTGGTGGTGACCACGAACCGGCGCTGGGCGTACCCGTGGATAGCCCGGGCCCGCTGCTTGCCCCGCTTGCGCCGCAGGGTCTGCTCGGCCGAACGGGGAACGACGGCGCGCAGCAGCACCAGGGCCAGGACAGCGGTCACGGCGGCGACCAGGACCACACCGGGCCAGCCCGCGACGGCGGCGGCGGCCAGGGCCGCGGCGGCCGCCGCGACGGCGGCGATAACCAGCTCGGGGAGGGCCGGGCGCCAGTTCATGCCGGGCCGCCGCCCGGGGCGGCCGGGCCCGAGGCCGGCGCCGGCCGGGCGGACAGTTCGGCGGCGAGCTCGTCCAGCGCCGCGCGGGCGGCGTCCCGCTGGCCGGCGCTGACCGGGTGGGTGGAGAACCGGGCCTCGTAGAACAGCGCGGTCAGCCGGCCCGCGGCCCGGCCGTGAACGGTGCCGGCCGCGGCCGCCCGGCGCAGCAGCTCGTCCGGGGTGTCGGCCACGGTGCGGGCGGTGCCCCGGTCGGCCAGGCTGCGTTCCATCGCGATGTAACAGGCGATGATCGCGGCCCGGGCGTCGTCGATCCGGGCCAGCGCGGCCTGACCCTTACGGACCGCCTGGCGCAGATCCTCCTCGGTGCCTCCGTCGTCGGTGACCCGCGGGACGGCCGGCCGGCGCAGCCGGGCCGACCACCAGATGCTGACCGCCACGGCGGCCACGATCGCGACCACGAGCAGCCCGTACAGGATCGGGCCGAACGGGATGTGCAGGCTTCCCCCGGAGCCGGCCGGCCCCGGTCCCCGGGGCGGGCGGACGAGCGGGCGGGCTGGCTTCGGCAGCGACCTGGGCTGGACGAAGAAGTGCAGGTGCAGGTTGGCCAGCAGGGCGACGGCGACGCCGATCATGACCGCGGCGAGCACGTACTTGAGCGTGAAGCGGAGCGCCTGCGACGGCTCGAGACCGGAGTCCCCCGCCTCGGGGTCGTAAGGCCGCGTCCCGTCCGCCCGCCGGGCCCGCCCGTCCCGGTTCAGCACCAGGGTCAGCAGCACGCCCAGGATGACCTCGAGCACGAGGCCGATCACGGTCCCGTACGCGCGCAGCGGCCCGTTCCAGCCCGGGGCGGGCACCGTGCCGTGCAGTCCGGCGATCACCAGCACGACCAGCAGCACCAGCGGGAGCAGGCGCGCGATCTGCGGCCGGGCTGTCATGGCGTACCGCTCCTACTCGAGAGGGTCCTGGCGCAAGAACCCTACCCCGGTCGCGGGCGGGGCCCGCGGCCCGCTACACGGTCAGCACGATCTTGCCCCGCAGGTGACCCTTGGCCAGCTGGGTATAGGCGGCGCGCACCTCGCGCAGCGGGAACGTGTGGGCCAGCGGGATCTCCAGTTCCTTGGACGCGGCCAGCCGGGCCAGCTCGCCCAGGTTGGCGGCGGTCAGGCCGGCGGAGCTGCCCTCGGCCTTGATCCCGTACTTCTCCACCGCGTCGAAGCGGACGACGGTGTCCACCCGCTCCGGGCTCACCTTGAGGTCGTTGAGCGCCAGCTCGACGTAGTCGCCGCCGTAGGTGTCCAGGAACGCGTCGATCCCCTGGCCTGCCGGGGCGGCGTCGCGGATCCGCTCGGCAACCCCGTCGCCGTAGGCCACCGGGAGCACGCCGTGCCGGATCAGCCACTCGTGGTTGGACGGACTGGCCAGGCCGATGACGGCCGCGCCCTGGCGCTTGGCCAGCTGCACCGCGATCGCGCCGACGCCGCCGGCTGCACCGGAGACGACGACGGTGTCACCCGGCTTGACCCCGGCCGCCTCCACCATCGCCCACGCGGTGCCGCCGGCCACCGGGAGCGCGCCGGCGATCTCCCAGGGGAGACCGGACGGCCTGGGCACCAGGTCGGCCGCCTCCGCCACCGTGTACTCGGCCTGGCTGGACCGGGTGTTGACCCAGCCGACGACCTCGTCGCCGGGGGCGGCCGAGGTGACGCCGGGGCCGAGCTTGTCCACCACGCCGGCGAAATCGCTGCCCTGCCCGGACGGGAACGTAGCGGGCCAGCGCTCGTGCAGCGACCCGTCGCGGATCTTGGCCTCGCCCGGGTTGATCCCGGCCGCCCGGACCCAGACCAGCACCTGGCCGGGGCCCGGCTCGGGCACCGGGACGTCGCGGACGTCCAGTACGTCGGCCGCGCCGTATCTGTCGAACCGTACCGCCTGCATACCTGCCTCCGGCATGACCGCCCCTAGTCCTGGCTGCAACTGCGCGGCGCCGCGGGTGCGGTGCCCCCTGTGCGACTGTCCAGCCGACCCCATCACTAACCTGGACCTGCGCACGAGTATGCCCCGGGCGGCGTCATTCGCGCACCCGCGCCAGCCACGACCCAGCATCATGGAAACATCATCACACCGGGAATTTCAGGCTGAATGACGTACCTCCCCCCAACTACGGGCAGCTATAAACCATGACCGCTGTAAACGACGCTTCACGCGAGTTCTCCGGTGCCGACCCGGCCGGGGTCTCCCCCGCCGAGCTGCGCGCGGCGATGGGGTTCTTCGCCACCGGGGTCACGGTCATCACGTCGGTGGGCGCCGGCGGCGAGCCGGTCGGCACGACCGCCAACGCGGTCACCTCGCTGTCCCTGGAACCGCCGCTGGTGCTGGTCTGCTTCGACCGCAAGAGCGCCACGCTGACCGCCGTCCGCGGGCACGGCGCGTTCGCGGTCAACATCCTCGGCCAGCGGCAGCATGATCTGTCGACCAACTTCGCCAAGCGCGGCCTGGCCGCCGTGTGGGACGAGGTCACCCACCACCGGGGCCCCACCGGGTCGCCCCGGCTGGCCGACGTGATCGCGGTCATCGAGTGCACCGTGGAACACGAATTCCCCGGCGGGGACCACGAGATCATCATCGGCCGGGTCCGCCACGTGGAGACCAACGGCGACGAGGCGACCCCGCTGCTGTTCTGGCGGGGCAAGTACCGCGCCATCGAGAACTTCGCCGGTAGCGCGGTCGGAGACCTGGCCCCGGAACCGTTTTCCTGGTAAGTCACCCGCGCAGCGCGAATTAGGCCGGCCCCCGGCGGTCTAATCTCCGGCACGGCTGGGGAAGATGGTGCTGCGAACAAGCAAGGCTTCGGGAGGCTGGCATGCCGGATATCGTCCGGGCGGCCCTCGTCCAGCAGGCGTGGACCGGGGACAAGGATTCGATGATCGCGGCCGCGGTCGCGCACATAGCGGCGGCGGCGTCCGCCGGAGCGCAGGTCGTGTGCCTGCAGGAGCTGTTCTACGGGCCGTACTTCTGCCAGGTGCAGGACGCCGACTACTACTCCTACACCGAGGGAATTCCCGACGGGCCCACCACCCGGCTACTCCAGGACGTGGCCCGGCAGCATCACCTGGTGATCGTCGCGCCGATGTACGAAGAAGAGCAGCCCGGGCTGTACTACAACACCGCCGCGGTCATCGACGCCGACGGGACCTACCTCGGCAAGTACCGCAAGAATCACCTGCCGCAGGTCAAGGGATTCTGGGAGAAGTTCTACTTCCGCCCCGGCAACCTGGGCTACCCGGTGTTCGACACCGCCGTGGGCCGGATCGGCGTGTACATCTGCTACGACCGGCACTTCCCGGAGGGGTGGCGGGCGCTCGGCCTGGCCGGGGCGAAGATCGTATTCAACCCGTCCGCTACCAGCCGCGGCCTGTCCTCCTACCTGTGGAAGCTGGAGCAGCCCGCCGCCGCGGTCGCCAACGAGTACTACGTCGGCGCGATCAACCGGGTCGGGATCGAGCCGCTGGGCGACAACGACTTCTACGGGCAGTCCTACTTCGTCGACCCGCGCGGCCAGCTGGTCGGCGACGACGCCTCCGACACCGGCGACGAAGTGATCGTGCGCGACCTCGACCTGGACAAGCTGACCGAGGTCAGGGATCTGTGGCAGTTCTACCGGGACCGCCGCCCGGACTCCTACGAGGGCCTGGTCACTCCCTGATGAGCATGCGGATCATCACCGGCGGCACGGTGGTCACCGCCGAGGGAACGCTGGACGCGGACGTGGTCGTCGAGGGGGAGAAGATCGCGGCCGTGCTGACCCGCGACGCCGCCGCCGCGAGCCTGGCGTCGTCCGGTTCGGACTACGAGACCATCGACGCCAGCGGGATGTACGTCATCCCGGGCGGCATCGACGCGCACACCCACATGGAGATGCCGTTCGGCGGCACGTTCTCGGCGGACACCTTCGAGACCGGCACCAAGGCCGCCGCGTACGGCGGGACGACGACCATCATCGACTTCGCGGTGCAGGCCAAGGGCACCAGCCTGCTGTCGACGCTGGACAAGTGGCACGCCAAGGCGGACGGGAACTGCGCCGTCGACTACGGCTTCCACATGATCGTCTCCGACGTGAACGACGCCTCGCTCAAGGAGATGGAGTCCTGCATCGGCTCCGGGGTGACCTCGTTCAAGATGTTCATGGCCTACCCCGGCGTGTTCTACGCCACCGACGGCGAGATCCTGCTCGGCATGCAGCAGGCGTCGCGGACCGGCGCCACGATCATGATGCACGCGGAGAACGGCATCGCCATCGACCAGCTGGTCGCCCAGGCGGTGGCGGCGGGCCGCACCGATCCCCGCTACCACGGCCTGACCCGGCCGCCGGAGCTGGAGGGGGAAGCCACCGGCCGGGCCATCACGCTGGCCAAGGTGGCCGGCTGCCCGCTGTACATCGTGCACCTGTCCGCCGCCCAGGCACTGGCGGCGGTGGCCGAGGCCCGCGACGCCGGGCAGAACGTGTTCGCCGAGACCTGCCCGCAGTACCTCTACCTGACCCTGGACGACATGGCCAGGCCAGACTTCGAGGGGGCCAAGTTCGTCGCGTCGCCGCCCTTGCGGACCGCGGATCACGCCGCCGCCCTGTGGCGCGGGCTGCGGACGAATGACCTGGCGGTTGTCTCGACTGACCACTGCCCGTTCTGCTTCAAAGAACAGAAGGAGCTGGGCCGGGGCGACTTCTCCAAGATCCCCAACGGCATCCCCGGGGTGGAGCACCGGATGGACCTGCTGCATCAGGGGGTAGTGGCGGGCGAGATCACCCTGTCGCGCTGGGTGGAGACCTGCTCGACCACGCCGGCCCGGATGTTCGGCCTGTACCCGCGCAAGGGCACGATCGCGCCGGGGGCCGACGCCGACATCGTCATCTACGACCCGGCGGCCCGGCAGACCCTGTCCGCCGCCACCCACCACATGAACGTGGACTACTCCGCCTACGAGGGGCTGGAGATCACCGGCAAGGTCGCCGTCACCCTCTCCCGCGGCCGGGTGGTCGTGGCCGACGGCGAGTTCAAGGGGGCCAGGGGACACGGCCGCTTCCTGTCCCGCGGACTGAATCAGTACCTGGTCTGAACGAAGCTGGTTTCACCGCACCGCGCACGCTGGCACTGGAGGGGACATGGAATTCGGGGTGGTGCTGCAGCCGAACCCGCCGGCTACCGCCGTCGTGGCGATGATGAAGCGGGCCGAGGCGGCCGGGTTCCGCCACGGCTGGACATTCGACTCGCACGTGCTCTGGCAGGAGACGTTCGTGCTGTACCCGCGGATCCTGGCCGAGACGTCGGCGCTGGTGATCGGGCCGATGGTGACCAACCCGGGAACCCGGGACTGGTCGGTGATCGCGTCCATGTTCGCCACGCTGAACGACACCTACGGCAACCGGACCATCTGCGGCATCGGCCGCGGCGACTCGGCCCGCCGGTACATCGGCCAGGCTCCGGTCACGCTGGCTACCCTGTCGTCGGCCATGTTGGTGATCAAGGGGCTGGCCGAGGGCCGCGAGGTCACCCACCACGGCCAGCCGCTGCGCATCCCCTGGGTTTCTCCGGGGGCGTCCCTGCCGGTATGGATGGCCGCCTACGGGCCCAAGGCGCTGCGACTGGTGGGCGAGCAGGCGGACGGGTTCATCCTGCAGACCGCCGACCCGGACATCGCCCGCTGGACGTTCGGCGCGGTCCGTTCCGCCGCCCGCGACGCCGGGCGCGATCCTGCGTCGATCACCCTGTGCGTCGCCGCGCCCGCCTACGTGGGTTCCGACCTGCCGCACCAGCGGGAACAGCTCCGCTGGTTCGGCGGGATGGTCGGCAACCACGTGGCCGACCTGGTCGACCGCTACGGCACGGACGGGCTGGTGCCGCGGGCGCTGACCGACTACATCGCCGGCCGTCAGGCCTACGACTACGCCCACCACGGCCGGGCCGGCAACCCGTCCACCGACTTCGTCCCGGACGAGATCGTGGACCGGTTCTGCCTGCTCGGACCGCCTGCGGCGCACATCGAGAGGCTGCGCGAGCTGGCCGAGATCGGCGCCGACCAGTTCGCCCTGTACCTGATGCACGACGACGAGGAGGCCACCCTGGCCGCCTACGGCGACGAGATCATCCCGGCGCTGAGCTAGGCGGCGGCACCCGGCCGGGGACGCTCAGCGTCCGCACGTCAGCGGCATCCTCGCGCCGCTTCGACCACCCGCCGCTAACGGAAACCACAGGTCAACCCCGAAACGCGGGGAACCCGGCCCCCCGGCTAGCGCCCACTAAACGCCCCGGTTTCCGGGTTCCTCCTGCACCCCGTCCTGCCATCCCCCAGGAAACCGAAGAGGCGTTCCCGGTGAACCGGGAACGCCCCTCTCGACCGGTCTGCCGGGTCGATCTACTTGAGCGACGCCGTGAAACTCGCCCAGGCGTCTGCCGTGATCACGAGTGTGCCGCCGCCGCGGTTCGTGGTGTCACGTACGAGGACCGTGCCTGACGCGTTTCCGGTCTCGACACAGTTCGCCCCGCCGTTGCCGCTGTAGCTGGACTTGCGCCAGCCTGGTGTCAGTTGCTCCATCTCTCCATCGCTTCCTCGAGCACGTTCCGGCTGTCCGGGCGGTTGAGCGCGTCAGCGCGGACACTTGTAAAGGTAGCGCGCGCCTTGCGTACTAGTGCCGGGTCCTGGCTTAGGTGGTCCTCAACCAGGCCGTCGCTCAGCAGCAGCTCCGGGGCGCCGTCGGTGGCGGCCAGGTTGATTGCGCCTCCTAGCCCGGGGTTGGCCCCCTGGCGGGCCGGCAGCACATGGATCGTGATGGCGGGCCG
>DASWUW010000189.1:0-6014 GCA_036406335.1 Trebonia sp. | reverse complement strand
GCCGAGCGCGGCCGGGCTGGCCGGGATCACCGCTTCGCTGGCCGGAAGCGGCCCACGGCGCTGACCTTCCTGCCGAAGGTGAACCTGGCCACCAACGGGCCCCGGGGCGACATGAAGAGCGTGCTCGCCAGGCTGGGCATGGGCCGCGCCTTCACCAGTGCGGCGGATTTCACCGGCTTGTCGGAGAAGGCCGGCCAGCTGGCGTTCGTCCTGCAGGCGGCGACGCTCCAGGTGGGCGAGAAGGGCACGGTCGGCGCGGCGGCCGCGGCCGTCGGCGTGTATCCCGTGTCGGCGGCCTACGAACCGGTCAGCGTCCTGTTCAACCGTCCGTACCTGATGCTGGTGTCGGCGAAGGCGACCGGCGAGCCGCTCTTCCTGGCGGAGGTGGCCAACCCGGACATGGCCTGATCGCCCGTTCGGGGCCGATCCGGCCGCCGCTGCGCTACTGTCACCGTAAATCTGTGAACCGCACTGGGAGGCCTGGGACAGTGTTCGGGATCATCCGGCCGTGCCGCCACCGGCTCGGCGAGCTGGGCGCGGCCTGGCAGGCGCACCTGTGCGGCCTGTGCCTGTCGCTGCGCGACGACCACGGGCAGGCGGCGCGCCTGGCCACCAACTACGACGGGCTGGTCATCTCGGTGCTGGCCGAGGCCCAGGCGCAGAGCGCACCGGAACGGCGCCCGGCCGGGCGGTGCGCGCTGCGCGGCCTGCGCAAGGCAGACGTGGCGATCGGGGACTGCGCCCGCCTGGCCGCCACCGTGTCGCTGGTGCTGGCCTCGGCCAAGATCCGCGACCACGCTGACGACGGCGACGGCGCCTACGGCAAGCCGGGCGTCCGCGGCGCCGCCACCGCGCTGGCCGGCCGCTGGGCGCAGGCGAGCGCCCGCGCCGGCCGGCAGCTCGGGTTCGAGGTCAGCGTGCTGACCGAGGCGGTTGGCCGCCAGACCGCGGTCGAGGCCGCCGCCGGCCCGGGCACTCCCCTGCTCACGGTCACCGAGCCGACCGAGACCGCCACCGGCGCCGCGTTCGCGTACACCGCGGTGCTGGCCCGCCAGCCCGCCAACCAGGCCGCGCTGGCCGAGGCCGGACGGCGCTTCGGCCGGATCGCCCACCTGGTCGACGCGGTCGAGGACCTCACCGCCGACCAGGCCAGCGGGGCCTGGAACCCGCTGCTGGCCACCGGCGCCGGCCTGGCCGAGGCCCGCCGCCTGTGCGACGACGCGCTGCTCGGCATCCGGCTGGCCCTCGATGAGGCGGCCTTCACCGACGACCGCCTGGTGCGGGCGCTGCTCGTCCGGGAGCTCACCCGCTCCGTGGACCGCACGTTCGCCCAGGCCGCCGGCACCTCCGCGCCGCGCGGGCACGGGCACGCGGGGGCGGGGGCGGGCGGGCACGGTTCCCGGGTAGCCGGCTTGTCCGGTCTGGCTAGCCTGTCCGCTCTGGCCAGCCTCGCCAGTATCGCCAGCCTGCGGGGACGGCGGCACCGGCGCGGCTGCGGCGAGAGCTGCTGCTGTGACTCCGGCGAGGACTGCTGCTGCGAGTGCAGCTGCGACTGCTGCTGCGACAGCTGCGGCGAGGCCTGCTGCAGCTGCGGCTAGCGGGCCGCCGTCCGGGTTACCGGGTCAGGCAGTTTCCTTCAGTCACCAGTGGTTGAGCCCGCTGGCCGCAGCCGCACGGCCGCGGCCCGGATGCGGGCGGACAGCGCGCGCTTGCCGGAGTCGTCCAGCCAGCTGGCCTCCACGCCGTCCAGGGCCAGGTCCGCCATCTGGTCCCAGGACCAGTTCCAGGCGGCGGCGCAGGCGGCGTACTCCCGGGCCAGGTCCAGGTCGGTGAGCGCCGGGTCGTCGGTGTTGACCGTGACCAGCACTCCCGCCGCGCGCAGGGCGGGCAGCGGGTGGCGGGCGACGGAGCCGCAGACGTTGGCGATGACCACGTTCGAGGTCGGGCACATGGTCAGCGGGATGCGCCGGTCGGCGAAGAACGCGACCAGGTCCGGGTCGTCGGCCACCGACAGCCCGTGGTCGATCCGCTCGGCGCCCAGCTCTACGGCGACCACGCCGACCGCGGACGCCGGGGAATTCTCCCCCTGGTGCCCGGTACGCCGCAGCCCGGCCGCGGCCGCCTCCCGGTAGGCGGGCGCGAACGACAGCGGGTCCACGCCCCGCTCGGTGGAGTCCATGCCGATGCCGATCACCCGGTCGGCGCCCGGTGCTCCCGCCCGCCGCAACTCGATGAGCTCGGTGACCAGCTGCAGCCCGGCCTCGGGGCCGTAGGCGCGGTCCAGGTCTACGATGACCCGGGTCTGGCCGCCGGTCTCGGTGTCCCCGGCGGCCAGCCCCGCGGACAGCCCCTCGAGTACCGAGGCCAGGCTCTGCCCGCCGGCCAGGTGCCGGGCCGGGGTGACGAAGACCTCGGCGTAGACCCGCCCGGCGGCGGCGCCGTCGAGGACCGACTCGTACCCCAGCCGGGCCCAGTCGTCCCGGTCGGCGAGCACCGACTGGACCAGCCAGAAGACGCGCAGGAACTCATCCAGCGACCCGTAGCGGTACAGGTCGCGGATGTCGCCGGCGGGCAGCGCCACCCCGTTCTTGCGGGCCAGGTCCCCGACGGTCTCCGGCCGCATGGTGCCTTCGACGTGGCAGTGCAGCTCCACCTTGGGCAGGGCCCGCAGCGCGGCGCGCAGCGACAACTCGGCCGGCTCGGTCACGCCAGCATCCTAGCGATCCGCGTCTCGCGGGGCGGGCGGCGCGCTGTACAGGACTTCCCCGGCGTGCTTAGGGTGGCCTGATGGACGCTGCCCAGCGGGAACTGAACGGCCGGATTGACCTGGCCACCCAGCGGCTGCTGGATGACGCCCGCATCCTCACCGAGACCGACCTGCGGGTGGCATCAGTGCTGCCGGGGTGGACCCGGGCCCACGTCCTGGCCCACGTGGCCCGGGGGGCCGACGCCATGCGGAACCTGCTCGCCGGGGTCCGCTCCGGGCAGGACCGCCCCGCGTACCCCGGCGCGCAGGCCCGGGCAGACGCGATCGAGCGCGGGGCGGCGCGGCCGGCGGCGGAGCTCAGAACCGACCTGGCCGACTCGGCGATGGCCTTGCGGGCCGCCTTCCGGCAGCTGCCGGATGACGCCTGGACGGTCCCGGTCCGAATCCTCGACTCGGCGCCGTTCCCGGTGGCCGAGCTACTGACCCGGCGGCTGACCGAGGTCGAACTGCATCACTGTGACCTCGGTGCCGGCTACGGTCCCGCGGACTGGCCGGCTGACTTCGCCGCCCTGGACCTGGCCGAGCCGATGCGGTCCCGGCGCGCCGGCCGGCTCGCCTACCCGCCGCCCGCCGCGGTGACGGCACCCAGAACGCCGGCCCGGTCCCCGGCGCCGTGGCAGCCGGGTCAGCGGCTGCCCGGGAGCTGGATCGGCCCCGGCGGCCGGGGATAACCGCGCCGCGCGCCGGCCGCGGTCAGCCGCCGAGCAGCTGGCGGCCGAGAACGCTCAGCAGCGCCAGCCGCTCCTGGCTCGGCGAGCCCGGCTCAGCGGTGAACACCAGCAAAGTCTGCCCTGAGCCGCCTTCGAGGAGTGTCTGGCAGTACAGTTCCAGCTCGCCGACCTCGGGATGCTCGAAGTGCTTTTCCGGCGGGAAGCGCAGGCCCACTTCCTGCCGGTCCCACAGGGCCTGGAATTCGCCGCTCTGGCCGAGCAGGGCGGTGACCACCTGGCCGGTGAAGGAAGCGTCGCCGTAGCGCACCAGGCTCTCGCGCAGCAGCGACGCCTGCACCCGGGAGATGGCCGCGTGGTCGCCGTGCGGGTACCGGTCCCGGCTTGCCGGGCCGGCGAACCACCGGTAGCTGGCGCTGCGCGCCAGCCCGCGGTAGGCGGTCTCGTCGCCGAGCAGCGCGACGGCGGGCGGCGTCTGCCGCAAGGTGATCCCGGCCTGCCCCATGACCTGGGCCGGGGTATCCGGCAGCCGGTCGAGGATCCGCTGGATACCCGCGTCGATATGCTCGGCCGCCGGGCTGAGCGGAGCGGTCCGGCCGCACAGCGAGAACAGGTGGTTGCGTTCGGCGCTGGTGAGGCGCAGGCCGCGGGCCAGCGCGGCCAGGACCTCGTTGGACGGCCACGGTCCGCTGCCGCGCTCGAGCCGGCCGACGTAGTCCACCGAGACCGCGCACAGTTCCGCGACCTCCTCGCGCCGCAGGCCGCCGGCCCGGCGGTGCGGGCCGCGCCGCAGTCCGACGTCCTCCGGGCGGAGCGCTTCGCGGCGGGACCGGAGGAACGCCCCGAGCGTGCCCTTGGCGGCAACCGGGCTCACGGGCAGCTCCTGTCCTGGATCGCCGGACGCAGGTGACCGGCCCTGCCGATTATCGCCCCCGCCCGGCGCCGGCATCCAGGGACCGTTGATCAGTGGACCGGCGCTGCCTTCATCTCGCGGCCGCCCGCCTCCATGCTGAGACCGGGCAGGCCGCAGCGGGCGGCCAGCCGGAAGGAGCCAGCGATGACCAGGTGGACGACTGCGGATCTGCCCGCGATGAACGGCCGGACGGTGATCATCACCGGGGCCGGGAGCGGCCTCGGGCTGATCGCCGCGCGCGAGCTGGCCCGGGCCGGGGCCCGGGTCACCGCCGCCGTGCGCGACCCGGCCCGGGCCCGGGCCGCGCTGGCCGGGGTGGCCGGCTCGGTCGAGATCCGCCCGCTCGACGTGGCCGACCTAGGGTCGGTCCGGGCGTTCGCCGACGCGACCGGGGACACGGTGGACGTGCTGGTCAACAACGCCGGCGTGATGGACATCCCGGCTCAGCGCACGGCCGACGGCTTCGACCGGCAGACCGCCACCAACTACTTCGGCCCGTTCGCGCTTACCAGCCTGCTCGCCGACCGGATCACCGGCCGGGTGGTCAGCGTGACCAGCCAGCTGCACCGGATGGCCCGGCTCGACCTCGGCGATCTGGACTGGCGCACCCGGCCCTATGCGCCGATGCAGGCTTACCGTGACTCCAAGCTGGCGGTGGTCCTGTTCTCCCTGGAACTGCAGCGGCGGCTGACCGCCGCGGGCAGCCCGGTCCGTTCGGTGCTGGCACACCCCGGCATCGCCACGACTGCCCTGGCCGCGCACTCCGCCGCCAACCGGGTCAACCGGCTGGGCTTCCTGCTGAACGACCCTGAGCACGGGGCGCTGCCCATCCTGTACGCCGCCACCCAGGACGTGCCCGGCAACGCCTACGTCGGCCCGGACGGCCTGGGCAGCATCCGGGGGTACCCGGTGGTCCGCCGCCCCGGCAAGCGCGGCCTCGACGCCGCGGCCGCCCGCCGGCTCTGGGCCGCCACCGAGGCGCTCACCGGCGTCAGCGCCCTGCCCGCGGCCGCCTGACGTCGCGAGCTGCCCGGCCCCAGCCCGGTACCCACCGAGGCGGCGAGCCGGGCACCAGGCATCATGATCAGGTGAAGATCACTGGCTTCGAAGTGTTCCCGGTCGTCTGCCCGCCGCCGTTCCGCGGCGGGCGCAGCTGGCTGTTCGTGCGGCTGGACACCGACAGCGGGACGCACGGCTACGGCGAGATGATGTTGCTCGGGTCTGGTTTCCGGCTCCCGGTGCTGGCCGTGATGATGGCCGACATCGTCGAGCAGGCCGTCATCGGCCACGACCCCTACGACACGGAGCTGCTGTTCGACAAGGTGTACGGCCGGGCCGGCTACAGCCACTACCCCGAGCTGACCAAGCTCGGGCTGCTCAGCGCGGTCGAGATGGCCTGCTGGGACATCATCGGCAAGGACTGCGGCCAGCCGGTGTACAAGCTGCTCGGCGGGCAGATGCGCGACCGGGTCCGCACCTACACCTACATCTACGACGATCCCGCGGCCCGCCCGGCCGGAGGCAGCCCGCTCAGCCGCGACGTGTGGCTCAACCCGGCCCACGCCGCGGCCCGGGCCCGGCACTACAACGACCTGGGCTTCACCGCGATCAAGGTCGACCCGTTCTCGCTGACCCTGACCCACGACCAGAGCCTCGGCCAGAACGT
>DASWUW010000188.1:0-7892 GCA_036406335.1 Trebonia sp. | reverse complement strand
GGGACGTGCTGAGCGTCTACGAGACCGTCGTCCTCGGCCGCAGCACGGTAAGCATCGCCCAGTGAGCGAGCCGCCCGGCGCGCTGACCGCCCGGCCAGTGGCCGCCGCCAGAAGTGAGGGCCCCCGTTGACCTGGACGTTCATCGTGCTGGCGGTGCTGGCGGTGGTGCTCTGGGGCTTCTACGTGTCCTGGCGGGCCAGTCGGCTGGACCGGCTGCACAACCGGGTGGAGGCGGCCCGCACCGCGATGGACCTGGCCCTGGTCCGCCGCACGTCCGCGGCCGCCGTCCTGGCCTCCTCCGGCCAGCTGGACCCGGCCACGTCCATTCTGCTCGCCGACGCGGTGCGCCGGTCCCGGCAGGCGGAGACGGCCGAGCGCGACCTGGCGGAAAGCGACCTGACCCGGGCGCTGCGGGCCACCCTCGGCGACCCCGAGTTCCGCCGCGAGCTCGAGGCGGCCGCCAGCCTCGCCGCCGCCGGGCCCGCCCGGCCCGCTGGTGCCTACGGAGCCGGCGGGGACGGAGCCGGCGGGGACGGAGCTGACGGGGACCGCGAGCCCGGCGACCCGGGGGAGCCGGACGACCCGGGGGAGCCGGACGGCCCCGCGGAACTGATCGACGAGGTCGAACGGGCGGCCCACCAGGTGTACATCGCCCGCAAGTTCTACAACGACGTGGCCGGGCGCACGCTCGACGCCCGCCGCCGCCCGCTGGTGCGGGTCCTGCACCTGTCCGGCAGCGCCCCGGCGCCGGAGTTTTTCGACATGGACGACGCCCTGGCCGACAGCGACGCCTGACCCGCCGCACCGCACCCCGCCAGGTGGCCCGGGATTGGCTCTGGCCTGGGCGGGAGCGCGCCGCTGGGACCGGCCCGGCATACGATGGAGGGTGCGTGCTCCCGCGGCCCTCGTAGGCGCCGCCCTTTCCAGGTGAAGCAACCGGGCACGCCGCACCAGGAGGTTTTACAGTGTCCACCGCCGACACCCAGTCCTACGGCACGACGACCGAATCGCCGGAGACCGGCACCGCCCGGGTCAAGCGCGGCATGGCCGAGATGCTCAAGGGCGGCGTGATCATGGACGTGGTGACGCCGGACCAGGCCAAGATCGCCGAGGACGCCGGCGCGGTCGCCGTGATGGCGCTCGAGCGGGTGCCCGCGGACATCCGCGCGCAGGGCGGCATCGCCCGGATGAGCGACCCGGACATGATCGACGGCATCATCAGCGCCGTCTCGATCCCGGTGATGGCCAAGGCCCGGATCGGCCACTTCGCCGAGGCTCAGGTGCTGCAGTCGCTCGGCGTGGACTACATCGACGAGTCCGAGGTGCTCAGCCCGGCGGACGAGGCCCACCACATCGACAAGTGGAAGTTCACCGTCCCGTTCGTCTGCGGCGCGACCAACCTGGGCGAGGCGCTGCGCCGGATCGCGGAGGGCGCCGCGATGATCCGCTCCAAGGGCGAGGCCGGCACCGGCAACGTGGTCGAGGCCACCCGGCACATGCGCTCGCTGAGCCAGGGCATCCGCCGCCTGGCCGGGTTGCCCCCGGAGGAACTGTTCACCGCCGCCAAGGATCTCCAGGCACCGTACGACCTGGTCGCCGAGGTGGCCCGGGCGGGCAAGCTGCCGGTCGTCCTGTTCACCGCCGGCGGCATCGCGACCCCGGCCGACGCGGCGATGATGATGCAGCTGGGCGCGGAGGGCGTGTTCGTCGGATCCGGCATCTTCAAGTCGGGCGACCCGGCCCGGCGCGCCGCCGCGATCGTCAAGGCGACCACGTTCCACGACGACCCCGACGTGATCGCCAAGGTCTCCCGCGGCCTGGGCGAGGCGATGGTCGGCATCAACATCGACACGCTGCCCGCCGACCAGCACTTCGCTGGCCGGGGCTGGTAGGAGTACTGCCCCGCCCGCCGCCGGGGGGAGTATCAGGAGGAATGACTGTGCCGGCCGTTGGAGTACTCGCCCTGCAGGGCGATGTCCGCGAACACGTGCTCGCACTCGGCGAGGCGGGCGCGGACGCGCGGCCGGTGCGCCGCCTCAGTGAGATCGAGTCCGTCGACGGGCTGGTCATCCCGGGCGGGGAGTCGACCACGCTGTGGAAGCTGGCGGCCGCGTTCGAACTGCTCGACCCGCTGCGCAAGCTCATCGCCGACGGCTTGCCCGCCTTCGGGTCCTGCGCCGGCCTGATCATGCTCGCCGACCGCCTGGTCGGCGGCGCCCCCGGCCAGCAGACCTTGGGCGGCATCGACATGACCGCCCGCCGCAACGCCTTCGGCCGTCAGGTGGATTCGTTCGAGCGCGAGGTCCGCCTTCGCCTCGACCCCGGCAGCGAAGCCGCCGCTCCCGCCAGTGACGCCGCCGTTCCCGCCAGCGGAGCCCCGTTCCACGCGGTGTTCATTCGTGCGCCCTGGGTAGAGCGCGCGGGTGCGCAAGTCGCCGTACTGGGGGAGGATGACGGTAGGATCGTCGCCGTCCGGCAGGGGCCGCTTCTCGCGACCGCGTTCCATCCGGAGCTGACCTCGGACCGGCGCATTCACGAGCTGTTTGTCAAGATGGTGAAGGGAACGTCATGAGCGGCCATTCCAAGTGGGCCACCACCAAGCACAAGAAGGCGGTGGTCGACGCTAAGCGCGGCAAGCTGTTTGCCAAGCTGGTCAAGAACGTCGAGGTGGCCGCCCGCACTGGCGGTGGTGACGTGGCCGGCAACCCGACGCTGTTCGACGCTATCCAGAAGGCCAAGAAGTCCTCGGTGCCGAACGAGAATATCGACCGCGCGGTCAAGCGCGGCTCCGGCCAGGAGGCCGGCGGCGCCCAGTACGAGACCATTACCTACGAGGGCTACGGTCCCGGTGGCGTGGCGGTCCTGGTGGAGTGCCTGACCGACAACCGGAACCGGGCCGCGAGCGACGTCCGGGTCGCGTTCACCCGCAACGGCGGCCGGATGGCCGACCCGGGGTCGGTGTCGTACCTGTTTAACCGCAAGGGCGTCATCGTGGTCGAGAAGGCCAAGGACCTGAGCGAGGACGACGTGCTGACGGCGGTCCTCGACGCCGGGGCGGAAGAGGTCAACGACCTCGGTGAGTCCTTTGAGGTGATCTCCGAGCCGACCGACCTGGTCGCGGTGCGCACCGCCCTGCAGGAGGCCGGCATCGACTACGAGTCGGCCGACGCGGTGTTCCTGCCCAGCAGCGAGATCGACCTCGACGAGGACCAGGCGCGCAAGGTCATGAAGATGATCGATGTCCTGGAGGACTCCGACGACGTCCAGGACGTGTACGCGAACTTCAGCGTGAGCGACGACGTCATGGAGAAGATCAGCTGACTGACGTAGAGATCCGCCCCGTCACCGCCGAGGACGACTTCGAGGCTCAGCTGGACCTGGGACAGCGGGCCTTCGGGATCTACTCGCAGCAGCAGAAGGCAAGCTGGCTGTTCATGGCCCGGCTGCGGGCGGGGCAGGGGATGTTCCTCGGGGCGTTCGCCGGCGGGAAGCCGGCGGGCGCGGCCATGCTGCACGACATGCGGCAGTACTGGCTGGGCCGGCCGGTGCCGTGCGGCGGCGTGGCGTCGGTAAAGGTAGCGCCCGAGTACCGGGGGAGGGGCATCGGCCGCGCGCTGATGACCGAGCTGCTGGAGCTCACCGCCGCGCGGGGCCACCTGCTGTCGGTCCTCTACCCGGCCACGATGCCGATTTACCGCGCCCTCGGGTGGGAGCTGGCCGGCGCCAGGTACCAGTTCACCGTGCCCGCCCGCTCGCTGCTGACGCTGGCCGCTCCCGACGCGGACATCGGCCCGCCCCCGCCGCCGGCGCCCCCGGTGCGCCGGGTCACCCCGGATGACGCCGCCACGATGATCAGCGTGTCCGGCCGGACGCACCTGGCGGCCCGCGACGCCGGCGCGATCACCTGGGACGAAGCCCCGGCGCGGCAGTGGCTCAGCCGCCCCGATCTCTACTCCTACCTGGCCGGCGAGGCCGGCGACACCGGCGACGCGGGCTTTGCCGCCTACCGCTGGAAGCACGGCGACAGCCGCGAGCTGTTCGTCGAGCGGGTGGACGCCACCAGTCCCGGGGCACTGCGCGCCCTGTGGTCGGTGATCGCCTCCAACGCGTCGGTGACCCGCACCGTCAGCGGCTGGACCGCGCCCAGCGGCCCGCTCTGGTGGCTCACCAGGGAGCGCGACGCCAGCGTGAGCCAGCGCTCGATGTGGATGCTGCGCGTGGTCAACGTCCCGGCGGCGATCGCCGCCCGCGGCTTCCCGTCCGCTGCCGCCGCCCGCGTGCCGCTGCAGATCACCGACCGGGCCCGCCCGGCCAACACGGGCAGCTGGCTGCTGACCGTAGCCGATGGCACCGGATCACTTATCCCGAACGAACCCGTGCCTTCGCCTGCCCCGCTCACGCTCGGCTCCCGCGGCGTGGCCGCTCTCTACGGCGGTACCCCGGTTTCCGCGCTGCGCCTGGCCGGGCTGGCCTCCGGCGGCCGCCCGGACGAGGACGCCGCCCTGGACGCTGTCTTGGCGGCGACCCCGTACATGCTGGACGACTTCTAGGAGCCGGCCGGCTCCAGCACCAGCGCCCGGTTATGCGGACCGCGGAAATCGAGAACGACCCGTTCGCAGGCGCCGTGCCCGGCGTGGTCCTTCTCGATCGCGTCGAGCAGCTCGTCCCGGCCGAGTTTGACGTCCCGCAGCCAGAAGTTGCAGCACGGCACGACGAGGACGGGCCGCACCCGCGCCGAGCTGACCACTTCACGCAGCGCGTCGTCCGGGTGCAGGCCGATGATGACATCGTAATAACCCGCCATGTCCGCGCGGTATTCTTCGGCTCGGCTCGAAACTCCGCGCAGAACCCAGCCGCGCGGGTCCACGACATCGCAGTCGATGTTGTGCCGCTTACGCAGGCACCGCGCCAGCATTCCCTGCCCCCCGGCGACGTCGGCCGCGGTCCGGGCCTGCGGAAACCGGGCCGCGAGGAAGTCGGCCGTCACCTCGAATCGCCGTTCGTCACCGTGAAACCGGTGCGCCCCCACTGCCTGACCCGCTTTCTCTAACCCGGTCGCGCGATCCCGGCCGGCGGCACCAGCCGGATGGCACAGCCTGGTCCGCCTCGGTAGCCGACCAGGTGTGTATAGCCGTAATTTAGCGAGCGGAGGCATCTCGTGCCAGCTGCCGGTACCGCTGCCGCCGCGGCCGGACCCGCCGCGGGACGCCGCCCGTCCTCGGGGCGCCGGGCGGGGACACGTTCGGCGCGGTCCGCGCGGGGCCGGACGCGGCGCGGTAGGGTGGCGAACAGATGTTCGCCGGAGGAACTGGACGGGGTGGCGCGGATGACCGGGCAGGCGAGGTGAGGCGGTACAGCCCGCAGCCCGCGTCCCGGGTGCTCGGCGTCGACCCGGGGCTGACCCGGTGCGGGCTCGGCGTAGTCGAGGGCCTGCCGGGGCGGCCGCCCGCGCTGGTCGCGGTGGGCGTCATCCGGACGCCGCCCGACAACGACATCGCGGCCCGGCTGCTGGCGATCGAGCAGGAGCTCGATCGCTGGCTGGACGAGCACCGGCCGGACACGGTGGCCGTGGAGCGGGTATTCAGCCAGCACAACGTGCGCACCGTGATGGGCACCGCCCAGGCCGGCGCGGTCGCGATCGTCTGCGCCGCCCGCCGCGGGCTCCCGGTCGCCCTGCACACGCCCAGCGAGGTGAAGGCGGCGGTGACCGGCAGCGGCCGGGCGGACAAGGAGCAGGTGACGACGATGGTAACCCGGATTCTGCGGATGCCCGCCCCGCCCCGTCCCGCGGACGCGGCCGACGCGCTGGCGCTGGCCATCTGCCACCTGTGGCGCGTCCCCGCGATCAAGGCGCGGCAGGCCGCCGGGTCCGGAACGACGCTGGGAGACCGAGCATGATCGCGCACCTGAACGGGACCGTGGCCGGCGTGGGCCTGGACGGCGCCGTCATCGAAGTCGGCGGCGTGGGCCTGCGCGTGCAGTGCACTCCCGATACCCTGGCCCGGCTCAAACCGGGCGAGCCCGCGCGGGTCGCGACCTCGCTGGTGGTCCGGGAGGACTCGCTCACCCTCTTCGGCTTCGGCACCGACGACGAGCGGAACGTGTTCGACCTGCTGCAGACCGCCAGCGGCATCGGGCCGCGGCTCGCGCTGGCGATGCTGGCGGTGCACTCGCCGGACGCGCTCCGCCGGGCGGTGGCGGCCGAGGACCTCAAGGCGCTCACCATGGTCCCCGGCATCGGGAACAAGGGCGCGCAGCGCATCGTCCTCGAGCTCAAGGACCGCATCGGCGCGCCGGGTGACTTCAGGGCCGGCGCCGCGCCGGCCCGCGGCCGGGTACCGTCCTGGCGCGACCAGGTCAACACCGGCCTGGTGAACCTGGGCTGGTCGGCCCGCGACGCCGAGGACGCGATCGCGGCCGTCGAGGCCGATTCCGACGGCCAGGTCCCCGACGTGGCCACCGCCCTGCGCGCCGCCCTGCGAAAGCTCGCCAAGCAGTGACCCCGGCGCCCGACGACGCCCTGGGGCGGGCCGAGGAAGCGGAACTCGCCCGCCGCTCGGCCGGCCCGGGCGACGACCCGCCCGATGCCTACTCGCGCGACGACAGCGTCGTCTCGCCGTTCGCCGACGGCGACGAGCGGGCGATCGAGAGCGCGCTGCGGCCCAAGCGCCTGGATGACTTTGTCGGCCAGGCCCGGGTCCGTGAGCAGCTGACCCTGCTGCTGCACAGCGCGCTGCGGCGCGGCCGCCCGCCGGACCACGTGCTCCTGTCCGGCCCGCCCGGTCTGGGCAAGACCACGATCGCGATGATCATCGCGGCCGAGCTGGGTATGCCGCTGCGCATCACCAGCGGCCCCGCGATCGAGCGGTCCGGGGACCTCGCGGCGGTGCTCTCCACCCTGCAGGAGGGCGAGGTCGTCTTTATCGACGAGATCCACCGCCTCGCCCGGCCGGCTGAGGAAATGCTGTACCTGGCGATGGAGGACTTCCGGGTCGACATCGTGGTCGGCAAGGGTCCCGGGGCGACCGCGATCCCGCTCGCCATCGCCCCGTTCACCCTGGTCGGCGCGACCACCCGGGCCGGCCTGCTGCCCGCGCCGTTGCGTGACCGCTTCGGCTTTACCGGGCACCTGGACTTCTACCAGCCGGAAGAGCTCGGCATCATCGTCCGCCGGTCGGCCGGCCTGCTCGGCGTGCGGATCGACGACGGCGCCATCGAAGAGCTCGCGCTGCGCTCCCGGGGCACCCCCCGGATCGCCAACCGGCTGCTGCGCCGGGTCCGCGACTACGCCGAGGTCCGCGCCGACGGCGCGGTCGACCGGAAGCTCACCCGGACCGCGCTCGAGCTGTACGAGGTGGACGAACTCGGCCTCGACCGGCTCGACCGGGCGGTACTCGATGCCCTGGTCCGGCGGTTCGGCGGCGGCCCGGTGGGGCTGTCCACCCTCGCGGTCGCGGTGGCCGAGGAGGCGGAGACGGTCGAAGTGGTGGCCGAGCCGTTCCTCGTCCGGCACGGGCTGATGGCCCGCACCCCGCGGGGCCGGGTCGCCACCGCGGCGGGCTGGGAGCATCTCGGCCTTACCCCGCCGGCCTCTCCGGATACGCCGACGCTGTTCGGCTGACCGGCCGCCGCGGCGGCCCGGGCCAGCGCGGATGTAGCAAAACGGTTGCGATGCGGGGACGGATGCTGGCGTACCGCGCATACTTTGCCCGCTGCGTAACGAATACCGGTGGAACCCCGTAGGGTGGTTATGCGTTTTTATAAGCGCCGCTACACTGCGCAGGTTGGCACAAGACCGTCGTATCGAGACGGGCCGGCCAGCAAGCAAAGTCAACTGGAAGGATGCCCCGATCATGGGGATTGAACCCCTAGCCGCCGCGAGCACCTCGCAC
>DASWUW010000187.1:0-1973 GCA_036406335.1 Trebonia sp. | reverse complement strand
GCCGCCCACGCCTCCGGTGGCCGATTTGACGTTCAGCGCCGCCGTGCGCACGGCGGCGGCGGACTACCTCGCCCGGCTGGGCGGCGACCTCGGGCTCAACCGGTTCCGGGCGGTGCGCATCGGCACGACGGGCACCGGTGAGATCGGCTATCCGGGACCGAACGACGGCGGTGGCGGCGGCTCGTTCTGGGCGTTCGACGAGGCGGCCCAGTCGGGCGCAGGCCTTGCGGCGGGGATGACACCCAACCCGCTGCCCGGCTGGCAGCCCGGCACCGGATCCTGGCGCGGATCGCCCGTCGCGGCCGCGCAGGTCACCGCCTGGTTCAGCTGGTACCGGGACGCGTCGGTGGATGCGCTGGCCTGGCAGCTCACCACGCTGCGCGGGCTCGGCTACCACGGACCGGTGCACGTCCCGGTGGCGGGCAGGGGAGTGCTGCCGAGCGGGCTCGCAGAAGCGCTCACGAGCGATCTGCAGACGGCGGGGACGCCCGACGGCTCACTGGAACGTGGCCTCGACTATCCGGCGCAGTTGCGGGCGCTCGCGGCCCTCGACCGGCGGGACCGCAACAGCGGAGGCGGGGGCATCGCGGTCGACTTCACCGGCTTCGACGACGCCTCCGCAGTGCGCGCCCGCGCCCTCGCGCCGCCGCAGGAGGGCTGCCGCACCGGCGACACGGAAGCTGCGTCGCGGGCAGGTCTCGACGTGAGCCAATGGTCCAACCAACGCTGGACGACAGCCAACGCCCGGCTCGTCGGCCTGTCGGTCGTGGGCGAGAACCCCGGGCCGCCCGATAAGGCACACACGGGCGGCGGACCCAACTCGGATTCCAGCCTCGAGCAGTTGCAGTACGCGCCCGCTGCGGCGCGGGCCTGTGGGGCCGCGCTCTTTCTCTGGGCATTCGAGGACACCCTCTTCGACGGGCGCTACGGCACCTCGCTCACCGAACTGAGCGAGCGAGTACGCGAGGTGAACTGATGGATACCGAAGACGAGATGAGGCCGAACTGGTCCAACGGGGTGATGGTGGTCGCAGGCCGTCACGAAATGCGCGTCCGGGCCGAAGGAAATGGTGCTGCGCCGGTGTCGCCGCACGGCGGCCGACGGCTGCTTCACGTCAGCGCCGACGGCCCTTTCCGCACCCTCGGCTCAGCTATCTGAAGGGCATCATGCTCGCCATCCTGCTTATGCTGAATGCGTTCTTCATGACCGCTATCGCGGGCACGACGCTGGCATTCCAGTCGTACAAGTGGTGGCGCCCTGAGAACGGCGACCCCGACCGGTACGGAGTCCCCGACGCGCCGCGTGGCCGCGGCCTGATCTTGCTGGCCGCCCGCTTCGAGGAGAACGTCATCGGTCCGACGCTCGAACGGCTGGCCTGCCTGGACTACCCCGACTACCTCGTCGCCGTGATCATCGACCACCCGGATGACCCCGCCACGCTCGCGGTGGCCCGCTACTTCGAGCGCCGCTACCCCCGGCGGATCCGGGTGATCCGCTACCCGGAGGACACCCCGGTCCACAACAAGCCGATCGGGCTGAATCGCGCCCTGCACGATCTCGAGGCGATGGGCGTTGTGGACTGGGACTGGATCGGGGTGCTGGACGCCGAAGACCTGCTGCATCCCCAGCTGCTGCGCATGGTCGACCACCGCCTGCGCCATACCGGAGCGGGCATCGTGCAGGCTGGCGTGCAGCTGATGAACTTCAGCTCCGATCCGCAGCGCCGTCCGCTTCCGGCAAGTCGCCTGGCCGCGGGCTACTGCCGCCGCCGCGACATCGCTCCGCGCGTGCCGATCACGAACCTGGGCACAGCCGCGCACCGGGCAGTGTGGTCGGCCGAGCGGGCCACGCGCCGCTGGTGGTCGGCGCACATCTCGGCCTGGTGGCGGGCGGCCAACTGCCTCGAGTACTTCAAGTGGTTCCAGAGCAGGCTCGACGTGCAGGCAAAGCTGCGGGTCATTCCGCTCGGCGGC
>DASWUW010000186.1:0-8343 GCA_036406335.1 Trebonia sp. | reverse complement strand
GTTGATATCTGGCCGGGTAACTGCCAGTCCAGCCAGCAATGGACCTCGGTTAAGTCAGGGTCCTCCCCGGATGGGAAAGGTAGGTTCAACGATGACCTTCCGGTCACGACTCCGGCGTGCGAGAAAGGCGCTCCTGGTGCTTGGTGCGGGGACGGTGCTGGCCGCTGGGACCGCGGTCGCCGGCAGCTCATTGCCGGCCCGGGCGGCGACGCAGGGCCCCTGCGACATCTACAGCGCAAACGGGACGCCGTGCGTCGCCGCGCACAGCACCACCCGGGCGCTGTATGCAGCTTACGACGGGCCGCTGTACCAGGTGCGTCGCGCGTCGGACAGTACCACTGCCAGCATCTACCCGCTGAGCGCGGGCGGGGTCGCCAACGCGGCCGCCCAGAACTCCTTTTGCGCGGGCACCACGTGCGTGATCACCGTGATCTACGACCAGTCCGGACACGGCAACAACCTGACCGACGCACCTGGCGGCGGGGCGGCTGGCGGCCCGGACAACCTCGCGAACGCGACCGCCGCACCGGTAACGCTCGGCGGCCATGAGGCCTACGGCGTCTACGTGGCCGCCGGTACCGGGTACCGCGATGACCAAACCTCGGGTATCGCGACCGGCGACCAGCCAGAGGGCGAGTACGCGATCTTTGACGGCACGCACTATAACGGCGGCTGCTGTTTCGATTACGGCAACGCCGAGACTAACAACGACGACAACGGCGCCGGGCACATGGAGGCCATCTATTTCGGCAACAGCAAGGTCTGGGGCTACGGCACCGGCAACGGCCCGTGGATTATGGCCGACATGGAGAACAACCTGTTCTCCGGAGCCGGCACAGGCTACAACGCGAACGATCCGAGCACCAGTTACCGGTTCACCACCGCCATGGTCGAGGGTAAGTCTAACCAGTGGGCTATCCTCGGCGGCAATGCGCAGTCCGGCGGCTTGTCGACCGATTACAGCGGCGTCCGCCCGGCGGGTTACAACCCCATGCACAAGGAAGGGGCGATCATCCTTGGCATCGGCGGCGACAACAGCAAAGGCTCCGCCGGGACCTTCTACGAAGGCGTCATGACCTCCGGCTACCCGTCGGCCGCCGCTGAGAACGCGGTCCAGGCCAACATCGTCGCCGCTGGCTATGCGCCTTACTCCGGCAGCGGCGGCGGAGCCACCGGGACGATCGTGGCCGGCGACACCAGCTCGGTCTGCGTGGACGACAGCAACGGCAGCACCGCCAACGGCAACAAGGTTCAGATGTGGGCCTGCAACGGCTACGCCCCCGCGCAGAACTGGACGCTCAACAGCAACGGCAGCCTCACCATCGGCGGCAGCTGCATGGACATTACGGGCGCCAACTACTCCAACGGCGCCCTCGTAGAACTATGGACCTGCAACGGGGGCGCCAATCAGCAGTGGGAGGCGGAAAACGGGCAACTGGTCAACCCGGCCTCTGGTAAATGCCTTGACGACCCCGGCTACAACACCGCCAACGGCACCCAACTTGACCTGTGGACCTGCAGCGGCGGCTCCAACCAGCAGTGGACCGGCCCCTAACCGCCAGTCCGTGAGTAGCAGCCCGGCAACGGCACCCGCCTTAGCTGATACCAGCCAAAACTTGTGCCCGCCTCGATTGTTAGCGCTCACTGAAGTCGCAATCCCCGACGGTCACTTCGCAGCTGGACAGAGTTGTGAACGTTCATATAGATGCGTCCATACGTCAAGTGGTTGGGATGCACCCAGGACGCCAGGCACGGACGGCTGTGGTGCCGCAGCAGAGGCCAATCAGCCGAACCCGACATTCCGCGGCGCCGCACTCCCGGTGGCGCCGGACTGAGGAGGAGTCAATGAAGACCAGAACTAGACCCCGCCGCCTCGTGGTGGGGGCGATCACGGCCGCAATGCTCACAGTGCTGGCCATCCCCCTGCTGCCGCCCGGCGAGGCCCACGCGGCCGAGGCACTGAGCGTGAACCTGGCCGCCGCGAAGGGGCCGGCTGCCGGTGCCGGGGAGGGATTCCTGTACGGGGTGAGCCAGGACGGTACGCAGCCGCCGGACCAGTTCATACAGCCGCTTGGCATCACCGCCATGCGCGGCGGCGGTCACGCTACGCCCACCGGGGGCTGGATCGCCGACGGGTACACCTACGGAACGAGAACCAAGGCCCAAGTCGCCGAGGTGATCGCGCAGGCCAAGCGGTTCACCGCGGGGTCGTACCACGCGCAGTACCAGGTGCTCCTGACCGATATCTACGGTGCGGACGGAAGCCAGCCCTCCGGTACGACCTGGCCATGCACCAACGATAACTGCGCGAATTACATCACTTTCCTCGACGACGTGATCGGCGCAATCCAGGCGTCCGGGGTCACGGTCACCTACGACATCTGGAACGAGCCAGACACGTCCGCATTCTGGGCGCCAGGCGTGGACACTACCCAGTACTTCGAGATGTGGGACACCGCCTACAAAACGATCAAGAGTCTCGCTCCGAACGCGCTCACCGTCGGACCAGACTTCTTCGCTGACCCCGCGCAGAACTCGACCGAGTGGTCGGAGTTTCTCGCCCATGTCAAATCGGCCGGGACTGTGCCCAGTGAAATCAGCGACCACCTTGAGAGCAACGGGGACGACCCGGTCGCCGTGGCCCAGTCCATCAATAGCGACCTGACGGCTAACGGGATTTCCGCCCGCCCGCTGTCGGCCAACGAGTTCCTGCCTGAGAGCCAGCAGACCGCTGGCCAGACAGCCTGGTACCTGGCCCGCTTTGCCCAGTCCGGGTACACCAACGCGGCCCGCGGCAACTGGGCTTCATGCTGCGTAAACCCTTACCTGGCCGGGACCATCGTCGCGAACGGGAACGGCGGTTACTCCTACACCGGCCAGTGGTGGACATTCCGCACCTATGCCGATCTGACCGGTTCCCTGGTCTCCACTTCCGGCGAGGTGGGTACTACCGCGGTCTCCGCGGCCGAGGACAGCTCGAAGCGGCGGGCCGTCGCCGTCATCGGGGACGAGAACGGGTACACGGGCGCCGCGAGCGTGACCTTCAGCGGACTGTCGTCGGTGCCGTGGCTCGCGAATGGCGGCAACGTCCAGGTCACCGTGTACCGGATCCCGGACTCCTCGCCGCTGAACTCGCTGCCGGTGGTCACCAGCGAGATTGAGAGCACGTCGAGCGGGTCCATTACCGTGCCCGTCACCTTCGCGTCCTCGCACGACGCGTTCGCGGTCTACCTGACGCCGGGATTCTCGGCCGGATTCAGCAGCACGCTCGTCAATAAGGGCAGCAGCCTGTGCGTAGACGAGAACGACTGGACTACCGTGGCTGCCGCACAGTCCCAGCAGTATGCGTGCAACGGCGGGACCAACCAGGGGTACACCTTCGTCCCGTTCTCGTCCGGAAGCAGCACGTACTTCATCCACTCAATGACCCCGGACTACTGCCTGGACATCTCCGGCGCCTCGACGGCGAGCGGCGCGGCGATCGATCAATGGCCGTGTAACTACGCCAGCAACGAGCAGTTTACGCTGCATGAGGTGAGCACGGGCGTCTACCAGGTGGAGGCGGTAAATTCCGGGTTGTGTATGGCGCCGTCCGGTGACTCGACAGCCAGTGCCGCTCTCCTCGTCCAGGTTTCCTGCACCACCGCGGCCACCCGGACCTGGGGAATTTCTGGCGCCTAACCATTCTGGATAGTGGCCCGATGGGTCGTGATCGCCGGGTCGCCTGTTCGTGTATTCGGTTGCACGGGCAGGCGACGCAGTTGTCGGCAATATGGCTACCAGTGGTTACTTACTCAAGAGGGAACTGCGTCCCCTGAGACGGGCTCGGCGGCCGAACTGGCCGGCTCGATGATGATCTTCGCATGCTTCCCGGGGTCGGCCAGCGTCTCGAAGGCGGCCCTGACGCCGGACAGCCCGACGGTTCCGGTCACGATCGGTGCCGCCTTCACCTTCCCCTCGGCCAGCATGCGCAGCGTGTCGCTGAACTCCAGCGGCGTGTAGCCCATGACGAACCGCAGGTCGATCTCCTTGTTGACTGCTATCGCGGGCCGGATGGTGTCCGGTTCCAGGCACACCCCGGCGACCACCACGCGCGAGTACAGCGGCGCGCTGGTGATGATCCCGTCCAGGATGCCGGGAACGCCCACGCACTCGAAGATCACCGGGTGCTTCGGCTTCCCGCCCAGCTTCTCCCCGGCGCGCCAGACCTGCTGCCAGGGCACCGGCAGCGGCCTGAGCTTTTCCAGCGTCCCGATGGCCAGCCCGACGGCGGCCGGGAGGCTGGTCAGGAAACCGCGGTCGGGCAGCGCCGCGTACGGCGACTCGCCGCCCGGGTCCACCACGATGTCCGCCCCGCAGGCGACGGCAAGCTTCCGCCGGCCGGGCGAGAAATCGCTAGCCACGACCGCGGCAACACCGCGGGCCTTCAGCATGCAGATGACCGCCAGGCCGACCGGGCCGCAGCCGATCACGATCGCGACGTCGTTCTTCTTCACCTCGGCGCGGCGGACCGCGTGCCAGCCGACCGCCAGCGGCTCGGTGAGCACGGCCAGCCGGGGCGGCAGGCCGTTCGGGAGCGCGAACATGAGCGACTCCTCGACCGTCACCTGCTCGGCGTACCCGCCCGGCGCCGCCGCGGACAGGCCGGTCGCGTGCACCCCGCCGGCCCGCCGGGTGAGCGGTACCGCCACCACCGGGGTTCCGGCCGTGATCTTCTTCCGGGTCCCCGGCCCGTAGCCGGCGACCTCGCCGACGAACTCGTGGCCCAGCACCACCGGCTGACCCGAGCGCATGAACCCGTCGTAGCCCATCTCCGCCAGCATGTCGGCCTCCGCGTCCGCGTGGTACCGGACGTGCAGGTCGGACCCGCAGATGCCGCAACCCAGGACGTTGATGACGACCTGGCCGGGGCCAGGCTCCGGGTCCGGCAGGTCGACGACCTCCAGCCGGGAATGCTGGCAGGTGACCGCCTTCACCGCGCGACCCCGCTTATCCGGGCGGCGGGGCTCATCCGGGCAGGAAGCTGGCGTCGAACGGCGGCAGCGGCTTGATCAGCGGCTCGAGCAGCTCGGCGGCCTGCTTGACGCTCAGCACGTCGGCGGGATCGAGCTTGATCAGCGCGTGCTCGGCGTCGTCGAACTCCCACAGGTCCTCGCCGATCAGCCGGCACTGGTCGTCGTACGGCCAGACCATGACCATCTGGAAACGCTCCAGGTACATCGCGCCGGCGTCGACGTCAGCGCCGGAGGCCGCCAGCTCGGCGCCCAGCCGCTGCTGGTAGCCGATGCCCCGGCCCACGATCAGGTGGTCGCCGACCGCCACCGACTCGTCCTCGACGTAGAAGACGCACTGGTCCGTCTGCGTCCAGTGCTGGTAGACCGCCTCCACCTGCGGGCGGCCGTCCAGCGCGAACCGCGGCTGCCCGATCAGGCTGAACCGGTAGAAGGGTCGCTCGACGGTCATCTCGGGCGCGAAGATCTCACTGTAACGCCCGGCCGACTCCAGGTACCGGTGCCGGAGATAAGCCTGGAGCAGGTACCGGTGGCGCGGGTTCTCGGTGACCGCGAGAACCCGCTCGACCGCCACGTTCTGGTCTCTGATGTCGAGTTGCCTCGTACCGTACTGCGGCATCTATCTGCCCTCTCGTTCAGGCGCTGAGCTTGGCTAGCTCGGCCTTGACCATGGCTTCGTGCTCCCGTTCGTCGCGCCGGGCGTCCGCGGGCTTCCAGCGGCCGCGCAGCAGCGGGATGGAGAGCAGGAAGAAGATGATCGCGCCGAAGCACACCCAGTACCAGGTCTTCCACTGGCCGGCGGTCTGAGCGGCGGCCTGCTGCACCGCGGCGCCGTGGGCGGTCAGGTAGGCGATGGCGGCCGGCGGCACCTTCGACAGCGCCGTCAGCTGCGCGCTGTACGGGGCGATCGCCGTCAGGTCGGCCGAGTACGGGGCGATGACCTTCAGGTCGGCCGCGTACGGGGCCACGGTCTGCAGCTGCGGGCCGACGGCGATGACGGAGTTGATGGCGGCCTGGTTAGCGCTGATAGCGGTGAGTACCGCGACTCCCTTGGCCCCGCCGCCCGCGGCGGCCACGGCCTGCGCCTGCAGGGCCTTATTGGCGGGGTTGGCGTTGAGCTGGGTGAACAGGGCCGGGTGGGCCTCGATCACGGCCAGCTCGGGTGCGAACTTCTGCGCGTCCGCGAGCTGCGGGCCGAGCTTGGCCGCGGTGGCCAGTACCGTCGGCGGAACCTTCGCCGCCGTGGCCAGCACCGTCGCGGGAACCTGCTGGGCGGTGGCGACGACGGCCGGGTGGGCCTGGGCGAAGGCGAGCTGGCGGCCGTACTGGGCCGAGTAAGCCGACACCGTAGTCCCGTAGTTGACCAGCGGGGTGACCGAGCTGACGATGGCCGGGATGATCAGGAAGGCGGCGAAGACCACCACGCGCTGGATCCAGCCCCAGATTGCCAGCCCGGTCGCGGTGAGCGCCGGGTTGCGCGCTTCCACCGTCTCGGTGAAGCTCGCCATCCACGGGGCGAAGGCGATGCCCAGCCCGAGCGACAGCGCCGCGAGCATGAGCGCGACCGTGTAGTAGCCGGGGTGGCGGCCGGCCTGCTCCAGGTAGACCACCACCATGACCGCGGCGATGACGCCGCCGAGCACCATGAACGGCTTGCGCACCCGGAACCGGTCGGAGACGATCCCGACCAGCAGCACCGCGACGACGTTAAAGCCCCAGTTCCAGTTGCCGAGGCCGTTGCCGTCCTTGACGGAGAAGCCGAAGACGGTGGTCAGGTAGATGAGCGAGAACCCGACGGCGGTGTAGTACACGAGCAGCATCACCGACACCGCGAACGCGGAGACGAGGATGTCGGCCTTGAGCAGCTGGCGGAACGGCTGGCGCAGCGCTGCCTCGATGTCCAGTCCCTTGGCCCGCGCCTCGATCAGGGCGCGGTCCCGGATCGACACCATCAGCTGATCCCGCAGCCGGGGGGAGAGCTCCCTGAGCCCCGCCAGGGCGATCAGCCAGACCACGAGGCCCGCGATGCCGCAGATCACGTACTGGTGCGTCCAGATCCGCGGGTTAGTGACGGTGGCCGGGATGGTGGCGCTGCCGACGACCGCGACGATCAGGCTGCCGGCGACCGGGCCGACGGTCCAGAACCCCATCGCGGTGGCCCGCCCCATCTGCGGGGAGAAGTCGCGGACCAGGGCCGGAGTGGCGACCAGGCAGATGCCCTCGACCAGGCCGACGGCGAAGCTCTCGATACCGAAGGACCACCGGCCGGTCGCGTTCGGCAGCACAAAAGCGGTGAGGATCCCGGTGACCAGCAGGCCCCCGACCACCAGGTTGGCCCGGCCCAAGCGGTCGGTAAGCCCGGCCAGCAGTGCGCCGAACGCACCGACCAGGTTTCCGACGGCCAGGATGACCACGAAGAACGTAAAGGTCATGTGCAGGTTGGCCAGGATCAGGGTGGACACCGACCCGGCAACGTACAGCTCGTAGTACAGCGTGATGGTGGCCAGGACGGTGATCGCCAGGTAGAGCAGGCGGGGCCTGGTGTCGGGATACGTCTCCAGCTGCCGCCGCCACAGCCAGGCTGCGCCGCTGCCTGCGGTACCGGTATCTCCCGCGGTCACGCTCATACTGACCTCGCCATCATCTTTGCTGGCCGGCGTCCCGGGAACCGGGACATGGAGGTCAATGTATCTGCACGGAACGTGCAAATACAATGGCGCAGCTGGTTGCATTACGGCTTACACCGGTCATGTGTCGGTTACCGGAATCCGGCCGCGGCGAGCAGCGCGGTGCAGGTGGAGCGGAGGAGTTCTTCGGCCTGTTCCGCGGCGAGGCCGAGTTCGGTGCGCAGTGACTCCCAGTACATCCAGATGCTGACCGCGTGCAGGCCGTCGAGCAGCTGCTGGCGTTTCGTCCCGGCCAGCGTGGCCAGCTCGGGCGCGAAAACCTGCTCGAGGTCCGTCTTGCCCATCGCCAGTGTCCGCGCTTTATTGCGCCTGAGCTCATCGGAAAACGGCTCGTAAAGACGGGCCGCCCGCCAGCTAGGAGTCATCTGCTCTAGGAGGCGCGCCCGCTGGCCGGTGAACAGCACCACCCGCGTGGCCAGCGGCTGATTGGGGTCGATTCGCTGCAGCAGCGACCGCACGATCTCGTTGTCACGGCGGTTCGCCTCGACCAGCAGCGTCTCCATGTCGGCGAACTGCTGCCAGACCGTGCGGACCGACACCCCGGCCCGCTCGGCTACCCGCGGGGCGGTCGGGCGGAGGTCACCCTCGGCGTGCAGTGCCCGCAGCGCTTCGACGATCGCCCGGCGGGAGCGGTGCGACCGGGC
>DASWUW010000185.1:0-4790 GCA_036406335.1 Trebonia sp. | reverse complement strand
GTCCTCAACCGTGACGCCCACCCCGTGCAGCGGACCCCACACCTCACCGCGCGCCAGCGCTCTGTCCGCCGCTTTGGCCCGCGCCCGCGATCCCTCAGCATCGAGCGTGACCACGGCGCCCAGCTCTGCATCCAGCCGGGCGATTCGCTCCAGCTGCCCGGCCAGCACCTCGGCCGCAGACACCTGACGGCTACGGACCGCCTCCGCGATCTGCAAAGCGGTCGCCCACTCGTACCCGGCCATTGGTACCCCCGAATGCTTAATACTGTCCCGGCTAGGCCGAACATAACGCTTGCCGCCACCACCGACAACGCCGCCAGCGGCGATACTCGCGCCTGGACGGCAGATGTCTAGCGACCAGGGTCCCCGTCTTCCTCGTCGTCGTCGCCTTCCACGAGGATGACCACGCCCATCTTGTAGGCCTGCTCCCAGGCCTGCTCGTACTCGTCGAAGCTGGCTTTCGCGGCTCGCCAGCTGGCCAGCTCCGGTTCGGTCAGCTGGCGGCCTGCGGCCTCGGTTTCCAGCTTGTGCTGGCTGGCCTGCTCCCACGAGTTCCGCGCCTGGCGCCACTCGTGCTGGAAATCCTCCGGGTCCATTTTGCCGATGTCCACTCCGCCGCCTCCCAGGATCAGCATTCGTTACTACTAAACGTAGTAACATGACATCCGTGAACGGTGCCGTGCCTACGACCATCATCGTCGCCGGCCTCGCGCTCGCTGCGTACTCGCTGCTGATGACCGCCCTCAACCGGAGGATGGGCCTGGTGCTGCTCGTCGGCCTGGGCATCCTCGAGATCCTGCTGCTGGTCCTGGTCGGCCTGGTCGTGGGCAGGCTGGCCGGCGGCGGACGTCCGGCCAGCCTGCCCACGCTTATCGGCTACCTGGTCGCGATGCCGGTGGTCCCGCTGCTGGCCGGGTTCTGGGGAGCGCTGGAGCGGTCGCGCTGGGGGCCGGCCGTTATCGCCGTGGCCGGGCTGGTGGCCGCCGTGCTGATGGTCCGGCTGCACGAGATCTGGCCGGTCATCCATGTCTGAGCCCGCCGCGTCGCCCGAGACCGGAACCCCGCCAGAGCCGGCGGCGTCGCCGCCGAGCTCGACCAGGACCGGGCCGGGGCGGCTGCTGGTCGCCGTCTACGCCCTGTTCGCACTGTCCGCGTCGGCACGGGCCGTCGTGCAGATCGCCACCCAGTTCAGCCACGCCCCGGTCGCCTACCTGCTGTCGGCCCTGGCCGCCGCGGTCTACATCCTGGCCACGGTCACCCTGGCCCAGGGCAGTCCGGCCGCCCGCCGCATCGCGGCCGTGTCCTGCTCGGTGGAATTCGCCGGGGTGCTGGCGGTCGGCACCTGGAGTCTCGCCGACAAGGGCACCTTCCCCGATGCCACGGTGTGGTCTGGGTACGGGAGCGGCTACGGGTACGTTCCGCTCGTGCTGCCGGTTTTCGGACTGCTCTGGCTGCGCTACTGGAGCCGGCGAACCCGGAGCGTCTGAGGAGCCCGGTCCCGGCTCGGCTTCCGCGGCTTCGGCGCCCAGCCGCCTGCACCCGGCCGGCGTGACCCACTTCCCCTCACTTTGGACGGCTTTTCGGCACCTCCCATCAGTTCAGACGGGTTCACGCCCGTTTTGCCGGATATGTGCCGTCCAAACTGATGGGGAGTCATTCAGGAGGCTCCCGCTGACCGAAAATGGCGCCCGGGCGCGACCGGGCGGTTGCCCGCGGGGCCGCTTCGTCAGTCGGGCGCCCGGCTCACGTACGTCCCCCGGCCGTCGCCCCGGTTTTGCAGCCGGGACTGGACCTGCCGCGCGTCTTCGCCGTCGCCCGGGTAATCGGGGATCGTGACCTTGACCGGGGCGACGCGCACGGGCGGTACGGGGTCGGCGGTGTAGTCGGAGGGGCGGGTCGCGTCGTATCCGTCCTGCAGCCCGGTCCTCCGGAAGACGAGGGTCAGCGCGGCCGCGACGACGATGTTGAAGATGAGCGCGGTGATCGCGATGTAGGTGACGTGCCCGAAGACCGGGGCCGAGGAGCCGCCGAAGTGGGCCTGGCCGCCCCCGGGCGTGCGCCACGCCTGGACCGTGCCGTAGATCATGCCGGCCGCCCAGCCGATGATCAGCGCCGTCCGGTGGAACCAGCGGGTGTACAGGCCGATCACGATGGCCGGGAAGGTCTGCAGGATCCAGATCCCGCCGAGCAGCTGCAGGTTGATGGAGAACGTCCGGTTCAGCTCCAGTGCGAAGCCCAGCGCGCCGACCTTCATCAGCAGCGAAGCCGTCCGCGCCACCCGGGTCTCCTGGGCCGGGGTGGCATCGGGCTTGAGCAGCTCCTTGTAGATGGTGCGGGTGAACAGGTTCGCGGCGGCGATCGACATGATCGCCGCCGGGACGAGCGCCCCGACCACGATCGCCGAGTCCGCGACCCCGGCGAACCAGCTCGGGAACAGGCGGGCGAACAGCAGCGGGACCGACAGCTGGGGGTTGCCGCCGGCCGCCTTGATGTCGGCGTTCACCGCCGGCGAGGCCCGGGCCATGTAGCCGAACAGCGCGATCAGGCCGAGGACGAGCGTGTAGGCGGGCAGCATGGCCGCGTTGCGCCGGAACACGTCGCGCCGCTTGGCGGCGAACACCCCGGTAGTGGTGTGCGGGTACATGAACAGGGCCAGCGCCGAGCCGAGGGCCAGGGTGGTGTAGGCCCATTCCCCGGCCGGCATCACGACGAGGTTGCCGTAGGGCGCGCCGGTCGCCGGGTTGACCGTGCTCAGGTGTACCGAGGAAAGCTTGAAAATGTGCCACCAGCCGCCCAGCTTGGCCGGGATGTACAAGATCGCGACGATGACCGTCAGGTAGATCAGGGTGTCCTTGACAAACGAGATCAGGGCGGGCGCCCGCAGCCCGGACAGGTACGTGTAGGCGGCCATGACGCCGAATGCGATGATCAGCGGCAGGTCCCGGACGAAGCCGTTGCCGGTCGGGCTGCCGATCCCCATGGCGGTCAGCACCGACTCGATGCCGACCAGCTGCAGGGCGATGTAGGGCATGGTGGCCAGGATCCCGGTCGCCGCGATCGCCAGCCCCAGGCCCTGCGAGCCGTGCCGGCCGCGGACGAACTCGCCCGGGGTGACGTAACCGTGGGCCCGGGCGACCGACCACAGCCGGGGCGCGAAGATAAACACGATCGGGAAGACGACGATGGTGTACGACAGCGCGTAGAACCCCGCCGCCCCGGTCGCGTAGACCAGCGCGGGCACGGCGATAAAGGTGTAGGCGGTGTAGATGTCGCCGCCGAGCAGGAACCAGGTGACAAAGGTGCCGAATCCGCGGCCGCCCAGCCCCCACTCGTTTAGCTGCAGCGGGTCCTCGGCCGGGCGCCATTTGCCCGAGGCGAAGCCGATAAAGGTGACAACCAGGAAAAACGCGATGACGACGAGGAACGTAACTGCGTTGACGTGACTCATCGGCCCGTACTTTCTGGCTGTCCGGTGGCAGGCTTAGCCCGCAGGAGCAGGTAGCAGATCCAGCACAAGCCGGAGGAAACCGGTACCCAGATCAGCTGGTACCAGTAGAAGAAGGGAAACGGGCCCAGCTTCGGCGTGGAACGCGCGTAGATAGGCACCCACAGCGTGCCGACGATCGCGATGATCAGCAGGACGGCGACAGTAATCTGCGTGCCCGGGCTTTTACCCGAGAGAGCAGGCTGGATCATCTCGACCCCTCAAGATGAGTTGCGCTCTCAGAACGTATTGCCAAATGGCCTGGGCGAGAAGCGGCCCCAGTTACCGTTCGGCGGCAGGGCGCCGTCCGGCAGGGCACTATGGTGCCGCATGGCTCGCCGCATCATGGCCCTTTTGGTGGCATTGACGGCAAAAGGTGAAATTCGTGAGGGATTCCGGCTTTCCCGATCACTTAACGGCCGGCCGCCCGGCGAGCTACCTCTCCTGGGCCGGCGGCTCCTGCGCGGTTACCCGGGGCACCGCGGCGAGGTCAGGACAGCGGGCGGCGGCGGGCGGGGAGCCAGCGGCGGGGGCGGGGCGGGGTGCGGGCGATGACCTCGCTGGCGGCTACGTGACCGCGGACCTCGATCAGCGGGACCTCGGACGAGGTGGGCACCCGCCTGATCGTCCCGCCGCGCTGGCGTCCGAGGATGCTGTTCCCGGACATGACGACCTCCACCCCGGCCGGAACGATCAGCCGGACCCGCCCGAACACGGCGTAGACGGTGACCACCACGTGCCGTTCCTGGAGAATCGCCTGGGTGAAGTCGAGCACCACCTCGCCGAAGGCAGCCACGCAGGTCACCGCGCCGGGCACCACCCAGCGGCCGCGCCGGTCACTGGTGGCGAAGAGCGCCGTGACCGCATGGCCGCCGTCTACCTGCAGCGGCTGGTGCTCAGGGGCGGCCAGGTCGGCGGTCAGCCCGGCTAGTTCGCCCAGCGTGCGGGCCGCCAGAGCCTGCGGCATCCGTTCGGAATACTCGTCGTGAGACAGCCGGCCGTCGGCCAGCGCTTCGCCTAGCAGGGCGATGACCCGTTCGCGGTCAGTGTCGGACGCCCGGAGATCTCGGGGGGCGGGGCGCGGGGGCATACTGGTAACGGTACCTTCGCGGCATGACAGACGCGCTGCAGCAGCGGGCGGACGAGGAAGGTATCTCGCTCACCCGGTTTCTTTATGTCGACCATGCCGGGATCGTCCGGGGCAAGGCGGCGGCGACCGCGCGGCTGGCCGAGCGGATCGCCTCCGGCATCGGGCACACCCGCGCGATGATGGCGATGTCCATGGTGGACGAGTTGTCTCCGGTGG
>DASWUW010000184.1:0-6488 GCA_036406335.1 Trebonia sp. | reverse complement strand
GGCCGGCCTCGGCCGGGCCGGCTGACCCCGGCCGCGGGCCGGTGCCGTCTACCAGCACGGTCAGCGGCATCAGGGCCTGGCGCAGCCGCGGCCAGGTCGCCGCGAACCCCGGGTGCAGGTCAAGCTGGTCCACCTGGCCGGCCGGCCGCCATACCGCCGCGTCTGACTCGTAGGCGTCGGGGCGGACCCGCAGCGGCTCCGCCGCCTCGGCCAGCACGGTGTGGTACGCCCAGCCGCCGTGGTCATCGGTGTACCGGCCGCGCGGCACGACCAGCTTCGGGTCGAGCATGACTTCTTCGTCCGCCTCCCGCAGTGCGGCCTCGGCGGGCGTCTCCTCACTGTCCATCGCCCCGCCCGGCAGGGCCCAGGTACCGCCCTGGTGACTCCACCGGGCCCGGTGCTGCAGCAGCACCGGGCTCAGCGCCGGATCGGCGGGCCGGGCTACGTAAACCAGTACGCCCGCCGCTCCGAACCGGCCCCAGTGCTGGTGCCCCAGGGCACAGGTCACCCAGCCGTTGCCGCTTTTGCCGCCGGGCACAGGCCTCCGTTCAGCTCCGGGCCAGGCTGGACAGCAGCGCCCGGGTACGCGCCCGGGACGCGCGGGGGTCATCGCCGACCGGGAACGGGGCGGTCCAGACGTCGGTGGCGCCGGCCTCGAAGAGCGCCTGGATCTGGGCGGTGACGCTGGCCTCGTCGCCGACGACGGCCGCCTCGGCCGGCCCCGGTATCCCGCCGTGGGCCAGGATGCGCTGGTAGTTGGGCAGCTGACCGTAGACCGCGAACTGACGGGCGACGGTCGACCGGGCCTCGGCGATGTCGTCGTGCACGGCCACCGGCAGCCCGGCCACGATGCGCGGCGCGGGCCTGCCCGCGTCGGCGGCGGCCTTGCGGATCAGGGGCGCGACGTGCTGCTCGATCGCGGTGGCGTTGGCCATCCACAAGATCGTCCCGGCCGCGTGGGCGCCCGCCACCCGTAGCAGCCGGGGGGCCAGCGCCCCGACCAGGACCGGGACTTCCGCTCCGTCCGGCAGCTCAAGCGGCCCTGCCTCGACCCGGAACTGCTGGCCCGCAAAGCTGACCTGCTCGCCGCGCAGCAGCCTGGCGACGATCTGGACGTACTCCTCGGTGTGCAGGCCCGGCGCGTCGTAGGACAGGCCCAGCCGGTCGGCGATGACGATCCGGTGCGACGGGCCGACGCCGAGGGTGAGCCGGCCGGCCGCGCCGATGGCAGACGCGGCGGCGCCGGCCCGGCTGGCCTGGAGTACGGGGTGACAGGCATAGCTCACCAGGACCGCGGTGCCGAGCTCGATGCCCGCGGTAGCCCGCCCGGCCAGCGCCATCGCCGCCAGCGGGTCACCTCCGCCGGCCGCGCTGGGATACCACATGCTGGTGAACCCGTCCGCCTCGGCTCGCTTGGCCTGCTCGACGATCCGGTCAGCGGTCGTCCCCGCACCTGTCAGCCCGATACGCATCCGAGGTCTCCCTGCCTAGTCGCTAGTGCCCGGTGAGTGCGGGAAAGCCGGCCGGCACCTTGCCGATGATGCCCAGGCACTCGGTAAAGAAGTAGATCGTCGTGAAGAAGCCGAGTACGTCGCCCTGCTCCACCAGGATCTTCCGGTACATGACGGTACGCTGCGGGTCGTAGCCGTCGTGCAGCGCCCGGGGGTGCCTCGGTTCAGCTCATCGGGCTTGACCGGCTCTACCACGGGGAGTGACGTCATCCCGCGTTTCCCGGCGCAGCACGAACAAGAACGGGGAGCTCAGCCCGCGCAGGTCCATCGCACCCAGGAGAGTTTCCTCGTCGACCTTCCGGAAGTGGTCGTTGGCCGCGATGGCGTCGTAGGACATCGTGCCGGTCAGCACACCCCGGTACTCGGTCATCCGCAGCCGGGCCTTCGGCCGCGACGTCCGCAGCAGCCGCAGCGCTGGCCGGCCCAGGCGCAGGATAACCGGGTTGCGGAGCGCCCAGCCGTAGTTGACCGCCAGGGAGACCGGCACCAGCGCCGGATTGACGCTAAACCGGCCCCGGGGGCCGGCGAAGACCAGCGGATGGACCCGGTCAGCGCCCTCGAACCGTTTCCCGTGCCAGCCGAGGCCTGCCAGCAGGCCGTGGAGCTGGTGGCCGGTTTCCAGTTCCGATCCCCGCCACGCTCCCATCATCTCCGGCACCGTCACCGCTGGCAGCGAGTCGAAGAACGACAGCGCCGCCTCAGTCGTGGTGCCGGCCTCGAGCTCGTGCAGCGTCTGCGCTCTGTCCGGCGCGGACCAGGACATGGCCGTCACGGTACCCGTCTAGTGGGTCGGAGCCGCGGTGGTCGGAGCCGCGGGCGTCGGCGGCGCGGTGGTCGGCGCCGAAGTGGTCGGCGGCGCGGTGGTCGGCGCCGCGGTCGGCGGCGCTGACGTGGCGGGGCCCGTCGACGGCGGCGCGGTCGTCGGCGCCCCGGTGGTCTTGCCCGGGCTGGCCGAGGCCTTTACGGAAGTCCGGGCCGACGCCGGCGCGGTGGCGGGCGCGGACGGGCCGGCCGTGGCCGCGATGGTGCAGGCCACCGAGTAGGTCGCCGGACTGGAACTCGCGGCGACCGGCTTGGTCACCACCAGCACGGCGTCCCCGGACGCGGGCAGGGCGGGCGGCGTGATCGTCATCGCGGTCACCGGTTTGGTGCCCGGCGCGGTGAAGGTCACCGTGCCGGCGGCGGAAGTCTGCCCGTTGGCCAGCGCCCAGTAGTAGCTGACGGTGCCCGCCTTCTTGCTCGTGATCGAGCCGCTCGCGGTCAGCGACGGCGCCGCGGCCGCGCAGGAGGAGACCGTCTGCGCGGCCGGCTGGACCGACGCCGACAGGGCGATCTGGCCGTTGCCGGTGCCGCACAGCAGTTTGTAGGTGGCCTTGTTCGAGGTCTTCGCGACCGGGCTGATCAACGTGAGCTTGCCCCACCCGCTGCTTGCCTTGCTGGCCTTGACCGTCTCGCCGCTTACCTGCCGGTGCCCGGCCGCGGCGAAGCTCAGCTTCTGCACCGGCCCCGGCTTCCCGTTCGAGTACACCCACCGGTAAGAGACCGTGGCGGGCTTGGTCGCGGTGACCGTGCCGCTGTACCTGAACGTGGTCGCGGCCGCCGCGGTCGTGCACCTGGACGTCGCCACCGGCGGCGTCACCGTGACCTGAGCCGTGTAGGGGGCGATCGACGTGCTGCTCAGCGCGACCTGGTCCGACTTGCTCGCGAGCGCGACCGCGGCCAGCGCGGCCAGCGCGACCACCGCGGCGGTCCCGACGGAGGCGAACAGCACGATCTTGCGCTTGGTCCGCCGGTTCGCCGTGGCCGAGCTGCCGCCCCCGCCCGCCAGCAGCGGCAGTACCACGGCGGCGCGCTCCGCCAGTTCGCGGCGGCCCTGGTCTTCCCACCGGGGACCGTAGGCGGCGTTGGCCAGCGCTTCGAGTTCAGCGGCGAAAGCGCGCGCGCTCCCCGGCCGGTCCGCCGGGTTTTTAGCCAGGCCCCAGGCGATGAAATCGCGGAGCCGCGGGTCGAACCGGTCCAGCGGCGGCGGCGCGGACTCGTGCTGCTGGCGCAAGTGCCCGAGCCGCCCGGAAAACGGGGGTTCGCCGGTCAGGCTCTCGCACAAGACAGCGGTCGCGGCATACAGGTCGGTCGAGGGTACGTTCGGCGCCCCGTTCCACAGTTCCGGCGCCATGTAGGCCGGAGTCCCGGCCGCGGCCAGCTGCTTGTCTGGCTTCACCGCGACGCCGAAGTCGGTCAGCGTGCACTCGCCGGCCGGGTCTACCAGCACGTTGTCCGGCTTGAGGTCCCGGTGGGGAACCCGGCGGGAGTGCGCCGCGGCCAGCGCCAGCAGCGAGTCCTTCATTACCACCAGCGCGGCCTCGGCGCCCAGCGCCCCCCGGCGCGTCAGCATCTCGCGCAGCGAGACCCCGTCCACCAGTTGCATCACGACGGCGGCGCCCTGGCCGGGCTCCTCCACGTAATCGAAGACCCGCACCGCGTGCGCGGCGTCGAGAGTCCGGAGCTGCTCGGCCTCAAGGCGGAACTCGTCCAGGAAGCCGGCGTCGCGGACCAGGCTGGCGTCGAAGTACTTGATCGCCACGCGCTGGCCGGTCGCGTCCCTGACCGCCGCGACCACCCGGCCGGATACCCCGTGGCCGAGCAGCCGTTCCTCGGTGTAGCCGGGAACGGCCCACTCGGCGTAGCTCGGTATCGTCCACGCAGTCATGGGAGCACTCCTTACCGAGCTAGGCGCCGCTGGAGCGCAGCGATCGTGCGCTCTACCTCGACGGTAGGGAGTTCATACCGGACTAGTGGGCCGATTGTGAGGAATGTTGGCAAATTCTGGTCGTTGCCCCACTGTGACTGCAGCCCGGCGGCAAGGTTGAGGACCTGCTCGCGGCTCCGTTGCCCGGCTGGGAGTCCGCTTTCCGGGGGTTATGAGCCGATGCTGCTAACGCAAGGGTTTAATGCGCTGCGGCGCTTGTGAGACCGTCACCTACGGCTGCTGTTTCCCCTGGTCTCGGAATTATTACGTAGGTTTTTGGCATTGCGGAGCTTTAGAGGCGCTATGACACCCCTAAAGCTCCGCAATATTGCTCTGACCATTACTCATGCGACACGAGTGACCGCAGTCACGATGGCGCGGCCGCGCGGGCTCACCGCGGCCGCGGCTCAACGGCTACCTTCTCAGCGGTCGAAGATCACCTCGACCAGCGGGCTGTCGGCCACCCAGGCGGCGGGCTCCTGCCCCGGGGCGCTGGTCATATCGCCCAGGCGCGCCAGGATGCCGTCCAGCACCTGCTCCCGCTCCGCGGTCTCGGTGACCGGGCGTGCGGTCGCGTCGAGGTCGGCGGCGGCGGACTGCTTGAGGTGGAAGATGAACGAAGGGTGCGCAACCAGGTTGGCGTACCAGTCTCGCGGGCGGCCTGGTGTCCCGGTGATGTAGTACCTGCCGTCTAGCCGGTGATACCAGATCTCGATCCGGCGCGGCTGCCCGGACTTCCGCCCGGTGGTGGTGATGTCGATTACCTGGTCGCGGGCGAGCGCTGCCGCCGCCTCGTCACTCATGTCCTGAAGTTTCACGAGCTCATGCTAGCGACGACGCCGGCGCGCACGGTCACACGGTCACACGGACGGGCTGGCGGCCAGCGGGAGCCAGGTGCGCATGGTGGCGGGGCCGCGGTTGGCCCACTCGTGATAGGCGATGAGCCGGGCTCGGGCAGGTTCGCCGCCGGGCTGCTCCGGGCCGGCCTGGTAGGGCCAGCCGCCGTGTCCGGCGCGGTGCCGGTACACGTCAATGCTGGCGCCCGTCTCGTCCGTGGAGATGCTGGCCGGGTCGGCCGTGAGATCGTTGACGTCCCAGCCCGGGGGGAGGTCCGGTGACTCCAGGGCCAGCACCAGCGGACCGCGTTCCACGGCGAAAGTGCCCCGGACGGCGTCGATCCTGGCGTCGGGGTAAACCGTCCGCGTCCGCAGCGGAAACGTGACCCGCAGCTCGTCGCCCGGGTAGAAGACCCGCCTGAACTCCAGGAATGTCGTTTCCCGCACGGCCGGCGGCTCGCTCGCCTCGCACCCGCCGTGCGCCCACTCCGGTACCCGCAGACGCAGCGTGAGCGGCGTACGGGAGGGTGCCTGGACGACGGTCAGCCGGACCGTCCCGTCGGCCGGGTAGTCGCTGGCGACTTCCAGCGTGACCGGTCCCGCTGGCAGCTCGGTAGACAGCCGGCAGCTGCCGTACTGGTGCAGCTGAATGCCGTCGTCGCTGGCGGTAGCGAAGTACAGGCCGACGCTCGCCAGGGTGCGGGCCACGTTGGTCGGGCAGCAGGAGACTTCGAACCAGGGGGAGCGCAGGCCCGATTCCGCCCGGGGGCTCACCTGGTGCTCGTCCGGCACCGGGCCGCGGCTGCGCTGGTGCAGCGTATTGGCGTAGTAGAACGCGCGCCCGTCGGCCCGGGGAGAGGCGAGGACGTTGTTCAGCAGGGTTCGCTCGATCAGGTCGGCGTACTTGTCCTGCCCGGTAGCCAGCAGCAGCCGCCAGCTGAGCATCACCGAGGCGATGCCGGCGCAGGTCTCGGCGTAGGCGCGGTCTGGCGGCAGCTCGAAGTCGTCGCCGAAGGCCTCGTCCTGGTGGTGCGACCCCATCCCGCCGGTGATGTAGGTGCGGCGCGCGACGCCGTTGGCCCACTGCTCGCGGACGGCGGCCGCGAGGCCCGCGTCGCCGCTTTCGGTCGCCACGTCGAGCGCGCCGGCGGCCAGGTAGAGCGCGCGCACGGCGTGCCCGCGCATCGTGGTCGCCTGGCGGACCGGGATGTCGTCCTGGAAATAGTCCTGGCCGAACGGGTGGGTTCGCAGGGTGCCCGTCCCCCGGCGGTCGATAAGGAGCCGGGCGGTTTCCAGGTAACGCTTCTCGCCGGTCGCCCGCGACAGCTCCGCCAGGGCCATCTCGACTTCGGGGTGCCCGCACACGGCGGGGCGGCCCCGCGGCCCGAATTCGCG
>DASWUW010000183.1:0-1696 GCA_036406335.1 Trebonia sp. | reverse complement strand
CGCCGGAAGGCCGCAAAGCCCAGCTGGCCGACTGGGCAGTCAAGCGGCGGCGCATCTCCAGCACGGAAGCCGCCGACCTCACCGGACTGAGTATTCCCTACGCCGGCAAAGTCCTCACCAGCCTGGAGGAAGAGGGCCTGCTCGAGCCCGGCCGAGAAGGCAAGGCTGGCCGCGGCTTCTACTACATCCCCGCTACCCGGCTCTAGCTGTCCGCGGGGACCTGGGTGAACCCGGCCGGGATCTGCGGGTGGTTGATGAGCCTGGTCAGCGCCGGGGTGCGCCGTACCCAGGAGTAGTCGCTGGTCGCGGAAGCCTGGTGGGCTGACCCCGGGGCGAACACCCGCACCAGCCGGACCAGCTGGAAGGTCTGGGCGTCGACGTAGAAGTAATTTTTTTCCGGCGCGGGCAGCGAGACGGACAGCTCGACGGTGCGGTGACCGTCGACGACCGGATGGCCCACGATCTTTACGTTGCCCTGGGTGAGCATGAGCTTGGCCGAAGCGGCCGGAATGTAGGAGATGCCGAGTACCGGCGTTGTCGGGGCCGGGCCCGAGACGGGCGTGCCGAAGTTCTCGGTGCGGTCCGACCAGGTGCGCGGGCCGTAGTTGACCTGGGTGTAATCCAGGTTGATCACCCGGTGGCGGTCGAGGTACTGGTGCTCCCAGGTCGTGACCTTGCTGCCGCCGCTGGCCCACGACATCATCTTGTTGATCGTGGCCGGATCGGTCCAGACGGTTTGCGGCGGGTTGTCCGCGTCGATGCCGCTCTGCTTCATCTCGACCACGCTGTTCGCCGGGTCCCGCGCCGCGCCGACCTGCTGCCGCACGTAGGCGACGTTGTCGAGCGGCGGCGCCGGGGTGCGGGGCGGCTGCCCGGACGCGGTCTTGCCCGGGGTCGCGATGGCGGGCGCCACGGTGACGGGCCCCGCGGCGGGCGCGGCCGGGTGCCGGAAGGCGACCAGGGAGCCGGCCACGGCGATCCCGGCGACGCCCACGGCCCCCAGACCGCGCAGCGCGACGGCGCGCCGCTGCTCACGGCGTCCGCGCCGCTCGACGGCATCCAGGTCCGGGGCCGGGGCGCCCGCTGGCACGATGCGCCGCAGTTCGTCACGCAGCCGGGTCTCTTCCGAGGAATTCATGATCGTGTCTCCGTCTTGTCGAGGTGAGTCCGCAACCTGGCCAGCGCCCGGGAGCTCTGGCTCTTAACCGTGCCCTCACTGCACCCGAGGACCTGCGCCGTCTCCGCCTGCGAAAGGCCCTCCAGGTAGCGCAGGACCACCGTGGCCCGCTGCTGGTGCGGCAGCTCAACCAGTGCCCGCAGCAGCCCGTCGCGGCGGGCGATGTCATCGGCGGCGTCGGAAACAGCCGGCCCCCGGAGCTCGGCTCCGACGTCCGCCACCGGCACGGCCTTATCCCGGCGCCGCCACCGGTCCCGTGCCTCGTTGACCAGGATGCGCCGGACGTAGGCGTCCAGGTTGTCGGCCTGCCTGACCCGCGGCCAGTGCCGGTATACCTTGACCAGGGTGTCCTGCACGAGGTCATGGGCGAGGTGCCAGTCTAAGTAGACCGGGGGCGCCGAACGGATCGTTGCCAGACGCCAGGGACCAATTCACGGCGCCGATCTGGTCTAGGCTGCTGAGCATGTCGCCGAGGACCACGCCGCCGTTCCGTGCCGACCACGTCGGAAGCCTGCTCCG
>DASWUW010000182.1:0-2712 GCA_036406335.1 Trebonia sp. | reverse complement strand
GGGAGGCTGATAACGCAAATGACGACTAACGCAGCCGCTGTCATCACCCCGACGCCGACCGGGTTCCCGGACACCGGCGCGCCGGTGCTGCGCAGCCAGGCCGACCCGTCCAGCGCGGCCTTCGGGCGCAACGTGGCCGGGCACCAGGCGCTGGCGGACGAACTGCGCGAGCGGCTGGCCGGCGCCGCGGCCGGCGGCCCGGAACGCGCCCGCCAGCGGCATACCGAACGCGGCAAGCTGCTCCCCCGGATGAGGGTGGACACGCTCCTTGACCTTGGCTCTCCGTTCCTCGAGCTGAGCCCGCTCGCGGCGGACGGCCTGTACGACGGGGACGCGCCCGCCGCCGGGATCATCACCGGCGTGGGCCGGGTATCCGGCCGCGAGTGCGTCGTCGTCGCCAACGACGCCACCGTCAAGGGCGGCACCTACTACCCGATGACGGTCAAGAAGCACCTGCGGGCCCAGGAAGTCGCACTGCACAATCACCTGCCGTGCCTCTACCTGGTCGACTCCGGCGGCGCCTTCCTGCCCCGCCAGGACGAGGTCTTTCCCGACCGCGAGCACTTCGGGCGGATCTTCTACAACCAGGCCGCCATGTCGGCCCGGGGCATCCCGCAGGTCGCCGCGGTGCTGGGGTCCTGCACGGCCGGCGGGGCGTACGTGCCGGCCATGAGCGACGAGAACGTCATCGTCAAAAACCAGGGCACGATCTTCCTGGGCGGCCCGCCGCTGGTCAAGGCGGCGACCGGCGAGGTGGTCAGCGCCGAGGAGCTGGGCGGGGGCGAGCTGCACTCCCGGGTGTCCGGGGTGACCGACCACCTGGCCGAGGACGACGCCGACGCGCTGCGCATCGTGCGCTCGATCGTCGCCACCTTCGCGCCCCGCCTGCCCGCCCCCTGGCCGGTCGCGCCCGCCGCGGAGCCCGCCGCGGACCCGGCCGGGCTGTACGGGGTGGTGCCCGCGGACGGGCGGACGCCCTACGACGTGCGCGAGGTCATCGCCCGGGTCGTCGACGGGAGCCGGTTCGCGGAGTTCAAGGCGGCCTACGGCCCGACGCTGGTGACCGGGTTCGCGCGGATCCACGGGCACCCGGTGGGCATCGTGGCCAACAACGGCATCCTGTTCGGTGAGTCCGCCCTGAAGGGCGCGCACTTCATCGAGCTGTGCGACCAGCGGCGTATCCCGCTGGTGTTCCTGCAGAACATCACCGGGTTCATGGTCGGCCGCCAGTACGAGGCGGGCGGTATCGCCAAGCACGGCGCCAAGATGGTTACCGCGGTCGCCTGCGCCCGGGTGCCGAAGCTGACGGTGGTCATCGGGGGCTCGTTCGGGGCCGGAAATTATGCCATGTGCGGCCGGGCCTACTCCCCCCGCTTCCTGTGGATGTGGCCGAACGCGCGGATCTCCGTGATGGGCGGCGAGCAGGCCGCGAGCGTCCTCGCGACCGTGCACCGCGACCAGCTGGAAGCGCGCGGCGAGGACTGGCCCGACGCGGACGAGGAAGCGTTCAAGGATCCGGTGCGGGCACAGTACGAGTACCAGGGCAGCCCTTACTACTCGACCGCCCGGCTGTGGGACGACGGGATCATCGACCCGCTGGACACCCGGCGGGTGCTCGGGCTGGCGCTGTCCGCGGCGGCCAACGAGCCGCTGGGCGATGTCCGCTACGGCATCTTCCGGATGTGAGGCCGATGTTCGATACCGTGCTGGTCGCCAACCGCGGGGAGATCGCGGTCCGGGTCATCCGCACGCTGCGCGCGCTCGGCATCCGCAGCGTCGCGGTCTACAGTGACGCCGACGCCGACGCCCGGCACGTGCGGGAGGCGGACGAGGCGGTCCGCATCGGGACGGCCGTCGCCGCCGACAGCTACCTGAACAGCGGGCACGTGCTGGACGCGGCGCTCCGCTCCGGAGCCCAGGCCCTGCACCCGGGCTACGGGTTCCTGTCCGAGAACGCCGCCTTCGCCCAGGCCAGCGCGGACGCGGGGATCGTGTTCATCGGCCCGTCGCCGGCCGCCATAGGGGCGATGGGCGACAAGATCAGGGCCAAGGAAACGGTCGCGGCGGCCGGGGTGCCGGTCGTTCCCGGAGCGGGCGAGGCCGGGATGACCGACGAGCAAATCATCGCCGCCCTGAACGGAACCGGGTTCCCCCTGCTGGTGAAGCCGTCCGCCGGCGGCGGGGGCAAGGGCATGCGCCTGGTGCGCTCCGCGGCCGAGCTGCCCGCCGCCCTGGCGGGGGCCCGGCGTGAGGCCCGGGCGTCCTTCGGCGACGACACGCTGCTGGTCGAGCGGTTCATCGAGCGGCCCCGGCACATCGAGATCCAGGTGCTGGCCGATACCCGCGGCACTACCGTGCACCTCGGCGAGCGCGAGTGCAGCCTGCAGCGGCGGCACCAGAAGATCATCGAGGAATCGCCGTCGCCGCTGCTGGACGCGGCCCGCCGGGAGGCGATGGGCGCGGCGGCGGTACGGGCCGCGCGCAGCGTCGGCTACGTCAGCGCGGGCACGGTGGAGTTCATCGTCTCCGGGGACCGCCCGGACGAGTTCTGGTTCATGGAGATGAACACCCGGCTGCAGGTCGAGCACCCGGTGACGGAGCTGGTCACCGGGCTGGACCTGGTGGAGTGGCAGCTGCGGGTGGCGGCGGGCGAGCCGCTGGCCTTTACCCAGGAAGAGGTCCGGCTCAACGGCCACGCGGTAGAGGCCCGGG
>DASWUW010000181.1:0-6943 GCA_036406335.1 Trebonia sp. | reverse complement strand
CTGTCCGGGCAGCCGGGCACCGCGCACGCAGTGCCGCGGGCACCGCCCGCAGGTGAGCTACAAAACCAGCCGGCCGGGACTAACTGGGCGCTACTGCTGCCAGCGTCTATCACGGCAGGTTTAAGCCCGCCGGACCGAGGCCATTCCGCCGGCCAGTGGATAACGCGGGCGTCGATCAGGGCACCCTCGCCCGTGCTGACTACGCCGACGGCTTCCTAGCCCGGGCTCGCGCCCGGGACGGCTGCCAGCCGTCCGCGGTGTGCTCGCGGATAACCTTCGCGGGCACCCCCGCCACCACGCACCGGTCCGGGACGATCCCGCGGACGACCGACCCGGCCGCGACCACCACGTTGCGGCCGATCGCGGTGCCCGGCAGGATGATTGCCCCGGCGCCCAGCCACGAGCCTGCCCCGATGCTGACCGGGTGATTTTCCGGGAACTGGCGGCCGATCGGGGCATCCGGATCCTCGTAGCCGTGGTTCTGGTCGGTGATGTAGACGTAGGGACCGGTCCACACGTCGTCGCCGATTTCCACCGACTCGTGGGCCACGATGTGGCTGCCGCGGCCGATCACGCAGCGGTCGCCGATGGCGAGCAGGGTCAGCCCGAGGAGATCCAGGCCGGGCAGCAGCCCCGCGGTCAGGGACACCTGCTGCCCGATGATGGTGTCCGCACCGACCTCGATCCCGCCCTCGCCGAACACCGCCCCCGGAGGGAACGCCATGGTCGAACCGGGGCCGAACCGGCGGAACGCCCGCCCGGCCGGCGTGTCCGGGGTGACCAGCCCGGCTCGCTGGAACTCGCGCCAGCCCCAGTGCACCGCCCGCGAGACCGCGGCGTGCCTGGCCGTACCCGCCCGCCGCCTGACATCAGTCCGCCACGTCACCGGGACATTCTCCCGTAACACGGGCGCGGGTCAGGCGAGGGGCAGCAGCGGAGTGCCCGGGCGGCGGGAGGCCGGGCCGACCGAGCGGCCGGTCACGGTCGCCGCCAGCTGGCCGCAGGCGCCGTCGATCTCCCGGCCGCGGGTGTCCCGGACGGTGACCGCGACGCCGTGGTCGGCGATCCGGCGGACGAACTCTTCCTGCACCCCGGGGCGGGAGGCGGTCCACTTGGAGCCGGGGGTCGGGTTGAGCGGGATCAGGTTCACGTGCGCCAGCCGGCCCGCCAGCAGTTCGCCGAGCCGGTCCGCGCGCCACGGCTGGTCGTTGATGTCCCGGATCAGCGCGTACTCGATGGAGACGCGGCGGCCGGTGACAGCGGCGTAGTCCCAGGCGGAGTCGAGCACCTCGGCCACCTTCCAGCGCTGGTTCACCGGGACGAGCTCGTCGCGGGCCTCGTCGTCCGGCGCGTGCAGCGAGACGGCGAGCCGGACCGACAGTCCCTCGCCGGTCAGCCGCCTGATCGCCGGGACCAGGCCGACGGTCGACACGGTGATGGAGCGCTGTGAGATGCCGAGCCCGGCAGGCACCGGGTCGGACAGCCGGCGGACCGCGCCGAGGACGTTCTTGTAGTTGGCCAGGGGCTCGCCCATGCCCATGAAGACGATGTTGGAGACACGCGAGGTGGCCGTCGGCGGCGCGGACGCGTCGGCGTGGACGACCCGCTCCCCCGCGACGACCTGGGCGACGATCTCGGCCGTGGACAGGTTCCGGGTCAGGCCCGCCTGTCCGGTCGCGCAGAACGGGCAGCCCATCCCGCAGCCGGCCTGCGAGGACACGCACATGGTGACCCGGTCCGGGTACTTCATCAGCACCGACTCGACCAGCGCGCCGTCGTGCAGCCGCCACAGCATCTTCCGGGTCCCGCCGTTGTCGCAGGCCTGCTCGCGTTCAGAGGTCAGCAGCCGGGGCAGTAGCTCATCCGCCAGGGCGGTGCGGACCCCGGCGGGCAGGTCGGTCATCTCCTCGGGCGCGTCGGTGTAGCGGGCGAAGTAGTGCCGGGACAGCTGGTCCGCCCGGAACGGCTTCTCCCCTAGCTCCGCGACCGCGGCCCGTCGTCCGGCCAGGTCCAGATCGGCAAGATGGCGGGGGGGATGTGTCACCGGGGGCTCCGTTCGGAATAAAGAACTTGGTCTTCTATTTTTTGCCTGTGCGTGAGGCCTTGATCACGGAGGGCAAAGACGGCGATAGTGGGGAATATGGCAATTATGCTGTCTGGTCCAGCTCCGTTCCCGCCGGTTGTCACCCTGCTCGACAGCGTGAGCCCGTACGGGTCCAGGCGGCTGACGGTCGAGTTCGACGGGACCACCACGGCTGCGTACCTGCGGGACGAGACGACCGTGATCGCCGCCACCTGGATAGCCAACCATGTCCGCGCGCCGCGTACTACTGATCCGGAGAGGATCAACGCCGGACAGGCGCCCGTTATGCCCGCCGGCCGCACCCGGCACCCGCGCGGGCGCCCGCCGCTCGACCCCGCCACGCTGGAGGCGCTCTGGTTCGAGGAAGGCGACGGCGTCGCCCTGCTCGAACGCGGCGCCCTGCTCGCGGTCATCCCCGGCTGGGCCGATTCCAGCCGGGGCGTCCCCGGGTACAGCCAGGACGCGATCGGGCAGACTCCGTTCGCCTGGGCCCTCGACGACGCCGTCGACGGGCTCGGCCCCCGGGTCGAGCGGGCCGGCGAATTCTGGCGCTGGCGCAACTCGCCCGGCGGCTGGGCCCAGTTCCAGTCGGCCGCGCTCGGTCACCTCACGTCCCGGCTCGGCCCGGGCGCGCACTACTGGGACGGCGCCCCGGGCAAGAAGCCCGCGATCGGCATCTCGGAACGGCCCGCCGGGCCGGGCCGGCCGTTCACTATCCTGTCCACCGTCGGGATGAGCGCCCAGCGGATGCCGGTCGTCGAGCAGGTCGTAGATGACCCCACCGGGTACGCCCGGATCGAGCTGGCGGTGGCCACGACGCTGCCGTCCGGTGTCGCCGCCCTGGTGTTCCTCTGGCTCGCGGGATACCCGTGGCGCGCGCTGACCTGGTTCGGGCCGGGGCACAGCATCCGCTGGTACGACCGGCCGTCGACCTTCCCGCTGGGCGGCGGGTTCGAGGGCGTGCTGCTGCTCGAGGACCCCTCCGAACTGGCCGGGCCGCCCGTGCCCGACCTGTCCGGGTTCTCGGTCGACGGCGACCCGGTCCGCTGGCTGTGGGTCGTCCCGATCACCGAGCAGTCCCGGCAGCTGGCCAAGGAGCAAGGCTCGGCCAGCCTGGTGAGCCGGCTGGCGGCCCAGGGCCGCAGCTGGATCGTCGCGCCCCCTTCGGGGGCGGCGCGCTAGCGGGCGGGGCGAGGCGAAGCACGGGACCGTTCGGGATGATGAGGAACGGTCCCGTGCGCTGCCCGGCGCCGCCGGCGGCGCCAGTCAGCGGATGAACAGCGCCAGCAGCAGCCAGACGACGGGGGCGACGGCGAGCAGCGAGTCCAGCCGGTCCATGACGCCGCCGTGCGCGGGAAGCAGGGTGCCCATGTCCTTGACGCCCAGGTCGCGCTTGATCATCGACTCGGCCAGGTCGCCGAAGACGGCGGCGACCACCGCCGCGGCACCGGTGATGACGCCCTGCCACCAGTGGCCGTGCAGCAGCAGGGGGACCATGACCGCGCCGGCCACGATGCTGAGGAGCACCGAGCCGCCCAGGCCCTCCCAGGTCTTCTTGGGGCTGATCACCGGGGCCATCTGGTGGCCGCCGGTGAACGGGGTGAGGGTGATGCCGGCGAAGTAACCGCCGATGTCGCTGCAGATGGTGAGGACGATGAAGACCAGCACCCGCCGGGCGCCGTCGTGCGGGGCCAGCATCGCGGAGACGCACGCGCCCAGCAGCGGCAGGTACGCGGTGGCGAACAGGCCGGCGGTGACGTCCCGGACGTAGCCGTCGGCGCCGCCGAATATCCGGTAGACGAGTACCGCGAGGACCGTCAGGGCGAACGCCGCGGTGACGGCGCCGCCGGACGCCCAGTAGGCGGCGGTCAGCATCGCCGCACCGCCGAGCGCAACCGGGATCAGCGGGAGACTGATGCCCCGGGTCTTGAACGCGGCGGTGAGCTCGTGCAGGCCGAACGCGAGGGCCACTCCCATGTAGATGAGGAACGTGGCCTTGACCGTGAGCAGGGTGGCCAGCGCGAGGCCGCCCAGGACGACCCCGACGCCGATGGCGACCGGGAGGTTGCGGCCCGGTTTGATGGCCTTGACGCCCGGCTCCGTCGGCTCAAGCAGGCCGGCTGGCCCGGTCCCGGCAGGTCCGTCCTCCGGGACCGGATTATCCGCTGCGATGTCTGGGATCTTCACCGGACGCTCCCGCTGTGCGCCGCGCCGCTCAGATCTCGAGCAGCTCGGATTCCTTGGCCTTCAGCAACTCGTCGATCTTGGCGATGTAGGTGTCGGTGAGGTCCTGGAGCTCGCGCTCGGCCCGGCGCACCTCGTCCTCGCCCGCCTCGCTGTCCTTGACCAGCTTGTCCAGGGTGTCCTTGCCCCGCCGCCGGATGTTACGGATGCTCACCCGGCTGTCCTCGGCCTTGGACCGGGCGGTCTTGACGTACTCCCGGCGGCGTTCCTCGGTCAGGTCCGGAAAGATCACCCGGATGAGCGCGCCGTCGCTGCTCGGGTTGACACCCAGGTCGCTGTTCCTGATCGCCTTCTCGATGGCGGACACCGAGCCCTTGTCGAAGGGCTGGATGGTGATCATCCGCGGCTCGGGCACATGGAACGACGCGAGCTGGTTCAGCGGCGTCTGGGTGCCGTAGTACTCAGCGGTGATCTTGGAAAAGACGCTCGGGGTAATACGGCCGGTGCGAATGTTGCTGAAGTCTTCCTGAGCGACCGTGACGGCCTTGTCCATCTTCTCTTCGGCCTCAAAGAGAGTGTCATCGATCATCGTGTTTCAGCTCCTGTGCACTGGCAGCGGCGTTGACAACCTTACCCGCGAGCAACAGCGTCGCGCGGCCCGGTGCTGACTGACACCGGGGGCCGCGCGACGCTGGTTACTGTGATCCGACCGCTCAGGCCTGACCGACGCGGAACCGGGCAAACGCCTTGACGTTGACCTTGTTCGCGGCGAGGAGCGCCTTGACGGTCTGCTTCGGGTCCTTCACGGACGGCTGCTCGGTGAGCACGATGTCCTTGAAGAAGGAACCGACCCGGCCCTCGACGATCTTCGGGATCGCCTGCTCGGGCTTGCCCTCCTCGCGGGTGATCTCCTCCGCGATCCGGCGCTCCTTCGCGACCACGTCGGCGGGCACCTCGTCCCGGGTGACGTACTGAGCCCCGGTCGCGGCAACCTGCTGCGCGATGTTCTTGGCGACCTCTTCGTTGTCCGCGTCCAGCTGGACCAGCACGCCGATCGTGGGCGGCAGGTCCCGGTCGGACTTGTGCAGGTAGGTCGCCACGTAGCCGCCCTCGAGGAGCGCGTACCGGCCGAGCTCGATCTTCTCCTTGATGGAGGAGCTCGCCTCCTCGATCAGCGTCTCGACGGTCTTGCCGTCCGCCGTCCCCGTGGTCAGCAGGGCGAGCCGGTCGGCCGGCCGGCCGGCCAGCGCGGCCTTCGCGATCTTGGCCGCGAGCTCCTGGAAGCCGTCGTTCTTGGCCACGAAGTCGGTCTCGCAGTTGATCTCGACCAGCACGCCGGCGGAGGTGCCGTCGAGCTCGGCGATCACCAGGCCGTTGGCAGCGGTCCGGTCGGCCCGCTTGCCCGCGTCCTTGACGCCCTTCTTGCGCAGGAACTCGATGGCCTCGTCGATGTTGCCGTCCGACTCGGTCAGGGCGTTCTTGCAGTCCATCATGCCGGCGCCGGAGAGATCCCGGAGCCGCTTCACGTCAGCGGCGGAAAAATTCGCCATTGTCTCTTCCTCGTTCGCAGGGGTGGTCGGCTGCCGGTGTTACTCGGCAGCGTCCTCAGCAGCTTCGACGGCGTCCCCGGGGGCTGCTTCGGCGGCGGCCGCGGCGATCTCGGCGGTGTCCGGGGCGTCCGCGGTGATCTCGGCGTCAGCCACCGCCTCGTCGGAAACCGTGGTCTCCTGGAGCTCACCGGTCTCAGCCTCAGCCGGCGCGGCGGCCTCAGCCTCAGCCTCGGCCGGGGCCTCGGTCTCAGCCGGGGCCTCGGTCCCGGCGGGGGCACCCGCGAGCAGGTCGCGCTCCCACTCGGGCAGCGGCTCCTGGGGGGTGAACTGGTCGTCAACCGGCTTCTGGTCGGTGCTGGCCGCGCCCGCGCGGGACATCAGGCCGTCGGCCACCGCGTCGGCGACCACCCGGGTGAGCAGCGCGACGGAACGGATCGCGTCGTCGTTACCCGGGATCGGGTAGGTGACCTCGTCCGGGTCGCAGTTGGTGTCGAGGATCGCGACCACCGGGATGTTCAGCTTGCGCGCCTCGTTGACGGCGATGTGCTCTTTCTTGGTGTCCACCACCCAGACGGCGCTCGGCACGCGGGACATGTCCCGGATGCCGCCCAGGGTCTTGTCCAGCTTGTCGCGCTCGCGCTTGAGGCCGAGCAGCTCCTTCTTGGTCATGCCGGAGGCGGCCACGTCGCCGAAGTCGAGCAGCTCGAGCTCCTTCAGGCGCTGCAGCCGCTTGTAGACGGTGGAGAAGTTGGTGAGCATGCCGCCCAGCCAGCGCTGGTTCACGTACGGCATGCCGACCCGGCGCGCCTGCTCGGCGATCGCCTCCTGGGCCTGCTTCTTGGTGCCTACGTAAAGGATCGTGCCGCCGTGGGCGACCGTCTCGCGGATGAACTCGTACGCAGTGTCGATGTAGGAAAGCGACTGCTGCAAGTCGATGATGTAGATGCCGTTGCGCTCGGTGAAGATGTAACGCTTCATCTTCGGGTTCCAGCGCCGAGTCTGGTGCCCAAAGTGGACACCGCTTTCCAGCAGCTGCCTCATCGTGACGACCTGGGCCATTGAGGTCTCTTCCATTCGTGCCCGCGACACCGCCGGCGCCAGCGCGTATCTCACGCTGGCGGTCCGG
>DASWUW010000180.1:0-5345 GCA_036406335.1 Trebonia sp. | reverse complement strand
CCACCTGGGCCCAGGTCGAGCAGGACGCCGCCGCCATCTCCAAACTCGGCAACGGCATCGAAGGCTGGGGCGACTACAGCGCCGGCAACAACGGCGGCTGGCACTTCTCCTCCTACGTCGACGCCGCAGGCGGGTCGATGGTCAACGACAGCGGCGCCAGCCCGACGGCCAACTTCAACAACGCCACTGGCGTCGCGATCCTGCAGGCGCTGCACAACCTGCGGTTCAAGGACGCCGCGATGAGCGCTACCCAGGGCCTGGCCTGGGGGACGCTGCAGCAGCAGTTCGGCGCGGGCAAGCTGGGCATGTACATCGCCGCGCCGGACGACATCTACAACGTGATCGTGCCCCAGGACAAGGGCAGCATCAACGACATCGGCATGGGCGCGCTGCCCAGCCTGACCGGCACCCCGGCGGGCTCGCTGTCCGGCGGCAACGACTTCGTCTTCGCCAAGCACGACACCCCGGCGCAGATCGAAGCCGGGATCAAGTGGCTCAACTTCGAGAACCTCAGCCCCGGCACCGGCCAGTTCAACTTCACCCGGCAGAAGGCCGACGGCTTCCCCGTCGGCTTCCCCGAGCCGGAGCTGTTCACCGGCGCTACCGGCGACAAGGTCAACCAGCTGCGGAGCGCCTCCGCGACCATCCCCACCCAGTACTACACCCCGTTCGTCAAGGCGCAGGAGAAGGGCGACGGCGAACCGACCGACGCCCAGGCCGTCTACAAGACGCTCGACCCGGTCATGCTGGCGGTGCTGACCGAGCCCAACGCCGACATCCCGGCCCTGCTCAAGACGGCGGCGGGCAATGTCAACACCATCCTGGCGAACGCAGGGTGAGATGACGAACGTCGTCAGCAGCCGCGCGCCGCGCCTTGCGCGGCGCGCGGCCGGCCCGTCGCCCGCCCGGCGCGGGGTCCTTCCCGGGTCGCTGCTGCCCAAGGTCCGCCGTCACGCGGCGGCCTGGAGCTTCCTGATCGGCGCGGTGCTCTGCTTCTCCTTCTTCTCGTGGTATCCCATCGTCCGGGAAATCATCATGAGCCTGCAGAAGCCGGTGTACGGCGGGGGCTACGCCTGGGCCGGCTTCGCCAACTACATCCGGATCTTCCGCGACCCCACGTTCTGGCAGGCCTGGCGGAACAACATCGAGTTCACCGTGCTGGCGCTGGTCGTCGGGTTCGCCCTGCCGTTCGCGGTGGCGATCGTGCTCAACGAGCTCCGGCACGCCAAGGGGTACCTGCGGATCCTGGTCTACCTACCGGTGATGCTGCCGCCCGCCTCCGCGCTGCTGCTGTTCGCCTACTTCTACAACCCGCAGTACGGCTTGTTCGACGACATCCTGCACAGCCTGCACCTGCCGGTCTCGCAGTGGGTGCTGACCCCGGGCACCGGTTTCGTCAGCACCGCGATGGTATCGGTGGTGATCGCGTCGACCTGGATGAACATGGGCAGCGCCACGCTGATCTACCTGGCCGCGCTGCAGAGCATCCCGGGCGAGCTGTACGAGGCGGCCGAGCTGGAGGGCGCGGGCATCCTGCGCCGGATCAGGCACGTGACGATCCCGCAGACCCGGCTGATCCTGATGCTGCTGCTGATGCTGCAGGTCGTCGCGACCATGCAGATGTTCATCGAGTCGTTCGTGCTGACCAACGGCGGCGGCGGCGTGGGCGACAACACGCAGTCGGTGGTGATGCTCATCTACCAGTACGCGTTCGCGATGAGCGGCGCGAGCAACTACAACAGCGCCTCGGCCCTGGGCGTGGTCCTCATGCTGGTACTCGCCGTCTTCTCGGGCGGGTTCATGTGGGCCACCCGCGAGCGCAACTAGGGAGAAGGACTTATGGCTGGAGTCACCAGTACCGGGATGCGGGTCCGGGCGTCCCGCCGTCGCCGCCCGGCTCCGGCGGCGCAGCGGACGCTGATCTCCGACGTCTCGCTGAACCGCCGCCGCGGGAGAGTCGTCTACCGGATCGTGCTCACCGCAACCGTGGTGGGCTTCACCCTGGTCTTCATCGGGCCGCTGTACTTCCTGTTCGCCGACGGGCTCAAGTCAACCCAGGAATCGATCGCCACCCCGCCCACGCTCTACCCGCACCACGTCTACCCGGGCAGCTACCAGCAGTCCTGGAACCGGCTGGACGTCGGCCGGATGCTGTGGAACAGCGTCTACTACGCGTTCGGGGCGCTGGCGTTCCAGCTCGTCTTTGACATCGCCGCCGCCTACGCGCTGTCCAAGTTGCGGCCGGTGCTCGGCCACGTGGTGCTGTTCGGCATGCTGGCCACGCTGATGATCCCGGCCACCGTGCTGGTGGTGCCGCAGTACGTAACGGTCGCCAACCTTCCCTTCGTGCACTGGAACCTCATTGGCTCCCCGGAAGCCATCTGGCTGCCGTCGGCGGCCAACGCGTTCAACATCTTCCTGCTCAAGCGGTTCTTCGACTCCATCCCAGCCGACTACATCGACGCGGCCCAGGTCGACGGAGCCTCCCGGCTGATGATCCTGAGGAAGATCGTGCTGCCGATTTCCCGGCCGATCCTCGGCGTGGTCTCGATCTTCGCCCTGGTCGCGGTGTGGAAGGACTTTCTCTGGCCGCTGCTGGTGGAATACGGCTACACCCCGACCCGGGAGACCCTCAACGTCGGCATCTGGCAGGCCTCGGTCGGCACCCCGCAGAACCTGATCATCGCCGCGTCGGCCATGGCCGCGGTCCCGACGATCGCGTTCTTCCTTATCTTCCAGCGCAACATCATGGCTGGTCTCACCGCGGGCGGTATCCGAGGCTGATCCGCCCCGCGCTCTTCCCGGCTGGTTCCCGGCTCGCGTAATCTCCGCCCGTGGCGGACCGCCGCTTCCCATGCCGTCCCCGTTACCGGAGAAAGCAGGTTACCCGTGCAGATGTCGTCCGCACCCGCGTCTTCCGACCCGGGAGGGCCCGATTCCTGGTGGCGCGGCGCCGCGATCTACCAGCTCTACGTGCGCAGCTTCGCCGACGGCAGCGGCGACGGCATCGGCGACCTGGCGGGTGCGCGGGCGCAGCTCCCCTACCTGGCCGGGCTGGGCATCGACGCGATCTGGTTCAACCCCTGGTACCCGTCGCCGATGGCCGACGCCGGCTACGACATCACCGACTACCGGTCCATCGACCCGGTCTTCGGCACCCTGGCCGACGCCGAAGCGCTGATCGGCGAGGCCCACGCGCACGGGATCAGGATCATCGTCGACATCGTGCCCAACCACGGGTCCGACCAGCATCCCTGGTTCACCGCGGCGCTGGCCGCCGGCCCCGGGTCGGCGGCCCGGTCCCGGTTCTGGTTCCGGCCCGGACGGGGCGCGGCCGGCGAGCGGCCGCCCAACAACTGGCAGTCGATCTTCGGCGGTCCCGCCTGGACCCGGGTGACCGAGCCGGACGGTGCACCGGGCGAGTGGTACCTGCACCTGTTCGCCCCCGGGCAGCCCGATTTCAACTGGGACAGCACCGACGTGCGCCGCGAGTTCGAGGACGTGCTGCGCTTCTGGTTCGACCGCGGGGTGGACGGCATCAGGATCGACTCGGCCGCCCTGCTGTGCAAGGACGCCGCCCTGCCCGACGTCACGCCGGACCAGCCGCCGGGGCCCGCGCACCCGTTCACCGACCGGGACGAGGTGCACGCGGTCTACCGGTCCTGGCGGGCGGTCGCGGACCAGTTCCCCGGCCGGATGCTGATCGGCGAGGTCTGGCTGCCCGACGCCGCCCGGCTGGCCCGCTACGTCAACCCGGGTGAGCTGAACACCGTCTTCAACTTCCCCTACCTGAACTGCCCCTGGGACGCGGCCGCACTGCGCCGCGTCGTCGACCAGACGCTGGTGCTGAGCGAACCGACCGGCAGCCCGGCGACCTGGGTGCTGTCCAACCACGACGTCGACCGGGTGGTGTCCAGGTACGGCCGGCCGGACACCGCGTTCGCCCTGGACCGGCGCCCGTACTTTCACCACCTGTCCGTCGACCTGCGGCTGGGCACCCGCCGGGCGCGCGCGGCGGCGCTGCTGACCATGGCCCTGCCCGGGTCGGTGTACATCTACCAGGGCGAGGAACTAGGCCTCGGGGAAGTACAGGACATCCCGGACGAGCTGCGCCAGGACCCGATCTGGGCGCGCACCCTCGGCGCCGACCCGGGGCGGGACGGCAGCCGGGTTCCGCTGCCCTGGTCGGGCAGCGAGCCTCCGTTCGGCTTCTCCCCCGCGGGCGCGGCCGCGCCGCCGTGGCTGCCGCAGCCCAAAGAATGGCGCGACCTCACCGTGGCGGCCGGGTCCGCGCAGCCCGGCTCGATGCTTGCCCTGTACCGGGAGGCACTGCGGATCCGCCGGTCCGCCCCCGCGCTCGGCGACGGCCGGCTGACCTGGCAGCCGTCGCCGGACGGGGTGCTCGTCTTCGACCGGAGCGCGGGCGGATCCGGCGCCGGGGTGCGCTGCATCGCCAACCTGTCGCCGACGTCGCTAGCGCTGCCGCCGCAGACACCGGTGCTGCTGGCCAGCGGACCGCTGGACGGCGGACTGCTGCCGCCGGACACGGCCGCCTGGCTGCGCCTCGGGTGACGCCCGGCGCACGGCACGGGTCAGCCGCTGACCCCGTAGGTAACGTTCGTCGAGTGGGCAACGACGGTGAACAGCACCGCGTAAAAGGCGACCCACAGCAGGACCTGGGTGCCGATGGTCAGCCCGAACGTCCACCAGTAGCTCTTCTGCGGATAGCCGCGCTCACGGGCCATCTGCGAGTGCCGGATCGCCGGGATGAGGCCGAAAATTCCGAAGAAGAGCGTGACCAGCAGGGTCGGCGCGATACTGGGCCGCCAAAACCCATCGGGTCACCGGGCCCCTGGTAAAACGGGTAGGGGCCGGGGTAACCCGGGGCAGGCGGATACCCGGGCGGCGCCGGCGCGCCGAAGTAGCCCGGCTGACCTGGGTAGCCCGGCTGACCCGGGTAGCCCGGCTGATCCGGGGAGCTTTGCTGGCCCCGCTGGTCTGGCGGGGCCGCGTTGCCCGGGTGCGCCTGGTAGGTCTGGGTAGGTTCGTACCCAGGCTGGCCCTCAGAGTCGCTCTGTCCCCACCCTGCCATTGGGTCACCCCTGCTTAAGGACATATGGAGCCGCCTCCCGCAGGCGGACAGCTGTCACAGCAAACAGAATAACGACCGGGTCTGCCGGCCGGCGATGTTCCTGCTTGTCTTATCCCGATTGTTCCCTGGACCGGTGTCACCTGCGCCGGCCTGGACGGTGGACGTTTAGGCACCTCGGAGTGTGCCCAAACGTCCACCGTCACGATTCAGCAGGCAGGCCGGCGGGCTAGGCGCGCATCATCGGCCTGGTGCG